>NZ_QUMC01000035.1:0-22184 GCF_003481925.1 Butyricicoccus sp. OF10-2
CCCGTTAGGGGCGAACCCGCTTACGGCAGTTCGTGTGCCCCGGTCAGCCGGTGCAGGAAAAGGAGCCGCCCGTTAGGGGCGAACCCGCTTACGCAGTTCGCACATCCCGCAGGGCTGTGCAGAAAAATTTCAGCAAAGGCTATTGACAAATCTGTATGTTTGTATTATTATCATAATACAATAAAACGAAAGGAGAGAGCTTATGCAATGGGAATTGCGGGGGGATCGTCCGATCTATCAACAGCTTGTGGAAAAGCTGACCGAGCAGATCGTCAGCGGACAGCTTGCGGCGGGTGAAAAGGTACCGCCGGTGCGCGAGCTGGCGGCTCAGGCGGGTGTCAACCCGAACACTATGCAGCGTGCGCTTGCGGAAATGGAGCGCGAGGGCCTGATGTTCACCAACCGCACGAGCGGACGCTATGTAACGGAGGACAGAGAAATGATTGGTAAGGTAAGAGAGCAGATCGCAGGAGAACGCATCACGGAGTTTCTGTCCGGCATGAGCCAGCTTGGCTTCACCGAGCAGGACATTGTGGCGCTTCTGGAGAAACGCAGTGGGGAGGAGAAGAAAAATGGATAACAACGAACTGGTTATCTGTCAGGGATTGACAAAAAACTACGGTAAAAAGACCGCGCTCAATAATCTGAATCTGACGCTCGGCCGCGGACAGTTTATCGGTCTGCTCGGCCCGAACGGCTCAGGCAAAACAACGACTATCAAGCTGCTGAACGGTCTGCTGCAGCCGACAAGCGGCTCGGTGCTCATTGACGGTCAAGCGCCGGGCACCTACACGCACAGCATCATCAGCTATCTGCCCGACAAAAACTATCTCAATGATGCGATGAAGGTCAACGACCTGATTTCGTTCTTTGCGGACTTTTACACGGATTTTGACCGCGTAAAGGCAACCGATATGCTGGATTCGCTGCAGATCGACCCGCTGAACCGACTGAAAACGCTCAGCAAGGGCAATCAGGAGAAGGTGCAGCTCATCCTCACCATGAGCCGCAAGGCGCAGCTGTATGTGCTCGATGAGCCGATCGCGGGTGTTGATCCGGCGGCGCGCGACTACATTCTGAGCACCATTCTCTCGAATTACAGCGAGGACGCGTCCGTCCTGCTGTCCACGCACCTCATCGCGGATGTGGAGCGCGTGCTCGACGAGGTTATCTTCCTCAAGGAAGGTGCGATGGTGCTGCACGACACGGTTGACCATATCCGCGAGGAACACGGAAAATCGGTTGACGCCCTGTTCCGGGAGGTGTTTGCATGTTAAAGCTGCTGAAATATGAGTGGAAAGCCTGTGCGCGGACCTGTCTGCCGCTGTACGGCGTGCTGATTCTCATGTCGTTCGTCACGCACCTGCTGTACAGTATCCCGCAGAACAGCACGTTCGGCTTTATGCTGCCGGCCATCAGCTCCATGCTGTATATGGGCGTGATGATGGCGGCATTTGTGGTAACGGCTGTCATCCTCATCCAGCGTTTTTACAAAAACCTGCTCGGCAGTGAGGGCTACCTCATGTTCACCCTGCCGGTCACGGTTTCGCAGCACCTGTTCAGCAAGACTATCATCGCGGTGGTTATGATCGCGCTGAGCGGCATCGCGGCGTTCCTCAGCATCGGCATTTTTGCCGATATGTCCTTCGGCACCCTGTTTGTCGATATGATAAAGGGTGTGGCGCGGAGCGGCGGCCTGCTGTTCGGGCTGGAGCTGCTCGTGCTGGCGGTGCTCGGCATTGCGGGCATGGCGCTGTTCGTCTATATGTGCATGGCGCTCGGCCATCTGGCGGGCAAGCACCGCCTGCTGATGTCGGTCGTGTGGTACGTTGTTCTTTCTACCGCAGTGCAGGTTCTCCTGCTTCTGGTGATGATGGGCGGGGGCAATGTCATGCCGGAGGCGCTTGCCGATGCGATAGTACGCTGGCTTGACAGCACCATGCAGACCATCACGCCGATGGATGCGGCGCATCTGATGCTGCGGTGCTGCTGCGTATTCGAACTCATCAGCGATGCGGTGTATTTCCTTGTGACGCGCTGGATTCTCACGCACAGGCTCAATCTCGAATAACAGAAAAAGGATACACACTTGTGTATCCTTTTTCTCTTGCCTGAACGGTATATCTCTGGTATGATGGAGGTAGTAAAAGGGAGGTGTGTCCTGTGAAATGTCAGCACTGTGGTATCCATTTTGACGATGAGGAACGCGTATGTCCGATGTGCGGCGCACGCGCGGGCAGCAAGGGCCGCATGACGAGACCCGCGCCGAAATGGCACGGCAAGCCGCGTGAGACCTACACCGAATATCATCCGACGATAGAGAACAGCAGCTCGGCGAAAACGGCGAAGAGCAAGTCGCGTCCTATCCAGGATAAGCCGAAGAAAAAACGCGCAAAGGGTGCGGTGATTGCGATAATTGTTATCGCTCTGCTGCAGTTTGTGCCGACGCTGATCGCGTTCGTGGTGGATGATCTGGTGCCGGAAATCGAGAGCAGCTTCGGAAATTCCCCCGCGCCGGATTACGATTCGGATTACAGCTATGCGGCGCAGGATCTCAGCAGCATTCTCGGCACGGACAGCGGCATGGTGATCGATAACAGCGACACCTTCCGTCTGCACTACGACCAGTCGAATGGTGAATGGGCGATTCTGTATACCTCGGCGGACGGCGGCACATTCAAGAGCACGGCCGACGCGTGGTGTCTGTACGACGACCCCGACGAGTATTACTATCCGGAGGCGTATCCGTCCGATCAGTACGATATGTACACGGTTGCGTTCACGCTGTACGATACCGAGGCGGTAGGGAGCCTGCCCGAGTGGTGTCAGTCGGTAGCCGATAGCGGCGATGATATTTGGCTGAATTTGTATGTCAGCAAAACCGATGATACACTGCTCATCGAGGATATGGATGGGATTGGCCTGTTCGGCACAGCAGACCCGGTTCCGTATTATCGGGCGCAGAATGTGTGATTTTGTAAAAAAACGTGAAAAACAACAGCCCCGGTTCTGTCACTTGACAAAACCGGGGCGCCGCGCTGTAATATAGCTGCAAACGGCGGCTCGGTGCAACGAGCCGCCGTTCCCAATAGCTGAAGTATTTGAGGAAATGCCGCTCCGGTCTACGGGGCGGTTTTGTGTTTTACAGGAGAATTTTGTGCATATGCAAAAGAAAAAGGCAGACCCAATGAGTGAGATGATTCAGTGCCGGAGATGCGACCACAAATAAATTGAAATTGATAATGAAAATGGAGAATTACCGCTTTCCGATAATTCTCGCAATGGTTTCCGCCGCATTCTCCTGATGCACCTCAGCGGGCTTGAACCGCACGGCTGCAAAATTGAGGTTGATCAGCGGACCCAGTCCGACGGCGGAAATAATGGTGCCGACACCGACCGGACCGCCGAGAAAGAAGCCGATGACGGTTACGAGCACATCCACGACCGCGCGGCACGCGCCGGCAGACCGCCCGAACTTACGCGCGAGCGCGACCATCAGCGCGTCACGGGGGCCACTGCCGAGCGCACTTTTCATGTACAGCCAGGTGCCGAGCGCAAGCAGCTCCAGACCGCCGATGAGCATGGCAATGCCGCTCACCAATCCGTGCATCTGCGGGATGAGGTGCGCCGCCTGAATCGCGTCGATTATGACCGCGCAGCCCGCAATGTTGATGATCGTGCCGAAGCCGAAGCTCTCACCGAAGAGCACGGCCGTGAGGATGGCTGCCGCGCCTGCGATAGCGGACGCTGTGCCGTAGGTCATGCCGGTTCGCAGCGACATGCCCTGCTGCAGCACGCTCCACGGCTCGAGTCCGACATTTGCCTGCAGCATCATCGCAATGCCGATCGAACTGACCGCAACACCCAGAATCAGCCAGAACAACCGGCGCATGTAATTTTGAAACATGAGAGCATCCTCCTGCTATCAGACTAAAGCGAAGTAAAGTAAAACGGCAAAATCGGAAGAATTTCGCTCCGGTTTTGCGTTTGAGTTTTAATCTTGTTATTCCGAAGCGGAATTGCTGTCGTCCTTTTTAATCTGGGAAAGATAGCGGTACACACTGGCCTGCGAGCAGTGCAGCGCGTCGGCCACATCCTTGACCGCGCCCTTCAGCAGGAAGATACCGCCGTTTTCGAGCGAAGCATGATCTGCATGCGCTCGTCCGGCGTGAGCCGGTCGGCGGTCACGCCGAGGCGGATGAGCTCGCGGCCGACCGCATCGCCTGCCACCGCGTCGATCGAGTTGTGGAAGCTCTCGGTCGTCGCCGGAACCGCTCGCGGGAACGGATCACCGGGCTCGGCCTGCTGCGGTGCGATATGGTCGTCGATAAAAATATCCGGATGACACAGCCGCAGCACGTTTTCGCTGGCGGCCAGATACCGGCTGTCGTCAAAGTTGATGCACAGCATGCCGACCAGCTTGCCGTTGTGCTTGATGAACATTGTGCTCGAGCGCAGCGTCTTGCCCTCGGCAGAGAGGCCGCAGTAGTGCAGGCGGTAGTCCTGCGTTTCGTAGCTTTTGTCCATCAGGATTTTGAGCGCCACATTGGTAAGCGGTGCACCGATCTCCCGGCCGCTGATGTGATTGTTGGCGATGGCTACTATGGAGCGGTTTTTGTCGGTCATATCATGCAGAGCAACCTCATAATCCGGTCCAAGTGCCTGTCCGAGAAATTCCGTCAGTTTGATGTAGTGCTGCAATAGCGGATTAGCCATTTGCCCACCCCGTTTCAAAGAATTTTCTTTGCAGTGCCTTTGATTGCATGGCATTACCTTTTTATTGGTTTACTCTAATATTATTATAGCTTAACAATGATAAGTTTGTCAAAAAATAAACGCAGATAATTTCTCACAACAAAAATAAAAAGTTATTATGCAAAATAACTAAAATGAGGATAAAGTGCATAAAAAACGAATGAAAAACCAGTAAACCATACAAAACTTGTTAAAATAATTGACAAGGCATAAAACTATGTTAAATTTATATCAAGGAATGAGACACAGGCTGATAAAAAATTACAAAACTGCAGAAAGAGGAATGCAAAGAGATGAGGAGTAGAGAAAGGGAGACTGCCATGAATTCTGATTTTCGAGACAAGCTCTCCAACGCCGCAACAGCGGTTGAGATCACCCTTGGCATGGTGATCCTGATTGCGTGCATTGTGTCCGGCATCGGCATGGTCGCCATGACCGATATGAACAAGCTGTTCGGTGATCCGGCGTATCTGCAGGCGCGCATGAGCTCGGCCTGCCTGATCATCATCGGCATCGAGCTGATCAAGATGATCACCAGCTACACCATCGACTCGGTGGTTGACGTTATGCTCCTCGCCATCGCGCGCCAGATGATCGTCGAGCATACCTCGCCGATCGAGAATCTGATCGCCGTGCTGTCGATCGGTATCCTGTTCGTGATTCGGAAGTATCTGTATATTTCGCGTCTGGACCGCCGCCGCAGCAAGAAGGAGATCGAGGAGGACATCCGCGCAGAGGTTCTCGGCGTGGAGAACTGTAACGAGCCGAAAAAGCCGGAACCGCCCGAGATTGGCTCATTGATTTGACATAAGGAAAATGCATATCACCTGAAAACCGCAGCGCCCGAGAGGGCGCTGCGGTTTTTTGCACGCTTTATTGATTGCTGGAAGTGTCTTCCGGCAGTGAGATTTCTTGGGTCAGATCAATATGGCTTTCTTCGACGGGATTTGGAATATCAGGATGACCAGTATAATAGGCCTGAGATAGCGTACTGTACAGTTCGCTACAGCTTGCACAGATATTTCTATAAAACGCACTAGATGTTTTAACAGGCTGAGCAATAAAAGGTTCATCAATAAATTGGTCGTTAAATAGAGTAACGCGAACTTTCAGGGATTTGCATGCTTCGGAATCTGACAGGCCACTGCCAACACCGATGATGGCGCCAATACCGCCTGCGAGGATACCGCCGACAATAGCACGACCGACAGGACTACCATTTTGCATAGAGGTCATATCACTGAGCACAGATACATCCTTTATTTGAGAAAAGGAAAAAGTCAGGGTTGATTTCATATTTTCCATTAATACACAGATTTTTTGATGCGTGTCGTCAAAATGCCATCTTCTCCACTGTCTCGTACATGTAAATCCATCAGGATATTTTGAAGGAGTTAAGTTTTTCTGTTCTTCCTTAGCATTTTCATTTATTGATTCAATCCAAAATTTGATTAGTAAAATTGATAATCCTATAATAAGGATGGAGAAAACAATTGCCATAATTACAGTTTGGTTCATCACTTCAGCTCCGTTTCTTTTCTGATAGTATACCACATAACACTACACTTGTAAACCTTTGTAATATACAAACACTACAAATAATCGGGTAGAATAATACAGAGGTATGATGATTATGGATAAAGAAGAAAAGTTTATTATTCGCGCAAAAAAGAGCTATGGAGAGACCTCGGTTGTGTCCTGCCGGATGCCGAATGAGGTGTTAAAACAGCTTGATCGCGTTGCCGCACGCACCGGACGCACACGCAATGAGCTGATCCTAAAGTGCGTGGAATTCGCACTCGACAAGCTGGAAATCGTGGACGAGCCTTAAATTATCTAAATAATAACACCGGCGCAGACTGTTATGGTCTGCGCCGGTGTTTCGTTTTGCGGTGATTGTTTTTTACGCCCCAAAACGCATCTGCAGGCGCAGCCGGTCGGCAATCATCGAGATAAATTCGCTATTGGTGGGTTTGCCCTTGACGCCCGAGACCGTGTAGCCGAAGTAATTCTGCAGGGTTTCGATGTCGCCGCGATCCCATGCGACCTCGATCGCGTGCCGGATGGCGCGCTCCACGCGGGAGGAGGTCGTCTTGAACTTTTTGGCAATCGACGGATACAGCACCTTGGTGATGGCGCTGACCGACTCGATATCCTCGACTGCCATCATGATGGCCTCGCGCAGATACTGGTAACCCTTGATGTGCGCCGGCACGCCCACCTGATGAATCACCTCGGTCACGCGGAGCTCAAGCGCCATGCTTTCCTCGGCCTTGACCGCGCGCAGCTGACCGGTCCGCCACAGGCGAAGCCGTTCGCAGACCGCCTGCGGCTCCATCGGCTTGCGCAGGAACAGATCCACGCCGAGCGCCGCGCATTCCGCGCCGATCTGCGGGCTTGCAAACGCCGAGAATACCATTACCGCCGGATGCGGTCCGTCCTGCTCGTGCAGGCGGCTGAGCACGCTCATGCCGTCCATCACCGGCAGCATCAGTTCAATGATAAGTACATCCGGCCGCAGCTCATTGACTGCGGAAAGTGCCTTTTCACCGTTTTCCGCAATGCCGACCAGCTCAAAATCGTCCGCACTGTCCAGCACCGCCGACATACGCGCGCAAAATTCGGTGTCGTCGTCTGCAAGTAAAACTCTAATTTTCTCATCCATATGTCATAACCAGCTTTCCGATAAAGTTTATCTCTTTTCTTGGCAATAGATTACCATATACTACCATAACTTGCAAGACCTTTTGTAAAAATATGGACGGAAAATTGCAGACAGAATTCGACAAAATCTGTCGATTTACCCGAAACGACCGGTCAGACCGACCGCTTTTGCAATTTCTACATATTTTCAAAATTCCCCGGAAATAGACAAAATACAAGCAAAACTGCGGTTTTCGACAACAAAACAGTGGCGATTAACCCAAAAGAAAGGGCGCACAATGTGCGCCCAAACGCAAGGTAAACCCATCACAAATTACGAACTGCTGATTCCTGATTGCTCATGAAATCTAACTCGCTTTGAGCATTTTCTCCATCGAAATTCCATACCCTTCCATCGGATTATCGACCAGCACATGCGTTACCGCGCCGATCAGCTTGCCGTTCTGCAGAATCGGACTGCCGCTCATGCCCTGCACGATGCCGCCGGTTTTCTCCGCAAGCTGCGAATCGGTCACGCGGAGCATCATGCTGCGCCCGTATTCGTCGTTCGCCGGATAGAGTTTGACGATCTGGACAGAATAACGCTGCACGCTGTCGCCGTCCACGTTGGACAGGATTTCCGCGTCACCGACTTTGATTTCGTCTGCCGACGCGACCGGCACGCACTGCAGCTCGCTGTACAGCGAATCGTCCGTCATGGTGCCGAAAATGCCGCTTTCTGTGTTCTGCGCCACGGTTCCGAGCGGTTTTTCGGTCGAAAATTCGCCCTGCAGCGAACCCGGTTCACCCGCCTTGCCGCGCTGCACGCTGCTCACCGTTGAGTGAATGATCGTGCCCTCCTGCAGCGGCAGCAGCACGCCGGTCTCGCTGTCGCAGATGCCGTGACCGAGCGAGCCGAACGCGCCGGTCTGCGGGTCAACGTAGGTCAGCGTGCCGATTCCTGCCAGACTGTCGCGCGCGAGCACGCCGATGCGGTACGCACCGGTTTTGTCCCTGCACGGCGTTACCGTGACGCTTTTCTCCGCGTCTCCGCGCTCAAGCGTCAGCTTGATCGGCTGTCCCGCCGAGAGCGCGACCTGCTTCTGCAGATCATCGTTCGAGTGCAGCGCGGTCTCACCGGCGCGGCACAGCACATCGCCCTCCTGCACGCCCGCCTCCTTCGCAGGGGAGCGCGTGCCGTCCGCGCCCTGTACCTCGGTCAGCTGCACGATCAGCACGCCCTCCGCCTGCATTTTGATGCCGACCGTGTGCCCGATCGGGATGACCTCGGCGATTTTTGCCGCCTGCGCGGAAACTGTCACCACAAACAGCAGGAACAGGGCGAGCGCTGTGCGTTTTGCGTGATTTTTTTGCATTTTTTCACCTCCGCTATTACTATGCCGCGCGGAGCATGAAAACAACGCTGTGAACCTTTTCTATTCTGCCGGACATTTGGCGGCACGGAAATTCTCTGGGCGCGGAAAGGTTTTCCGGGAACGCAAAACGGCAGTTTCTCTGCGAAAAATGAGAGAAACTGCCGCAATTAGCAATCATTTATTCTGCTTTTGCAGGTGCACGATGACCGAGGAACGATGCTACCGCACGGGCGAGCACGCCGCCGACCGCACAGCCGACGATAATTTCGATCAGACCCTGCACGCCGACCAGTGCAACCACGAAGGACAGCGGGTTAGCCACGCCGAGAGAGGCAACGCGCTCCTGAATGTAGTCGGTCTTGTAGAACACCAGAACGATGTAACCCATGAAGAAAATGGTATTCAGCAACGGCGCGGACATCGCACCGACGAAATAGCTCCAGCTTTTCTTGCGGTCCATGCGGCGCAGCACGCGGAACAGCAGGCCGACACACCAGCCCATCAGCACGCGCATGACAACGCACAGAACGAAGGTGTTGATCGGGCTGATCTGGAAGAACATGCCGGTCATACCGCCGCCTGCAAGCGCATCCTTAAAGCTGACACAGCCGAATACGCCGCCGAGAATCGCACCGGCGGTCGGGCCCATGGTCATCGCGCCGACAGCGATCGGCACGGTCAGGAACGACATGTACAGCGGGCCGACCGGCACGCTGCCCAGACCCATCAGCTTCATCACGACCTCGATCGCCGCCAGCAGCGCCAGCTGCGCGAGATACCGTACATTGGTAGTTTTGTTATTCATTTGTAATTCCTCCTGCTGCCGTCCTGCTTTGACAGGTACAGCGCAATACAAAAATTGTGGTGGTCAGCGATAGAAATTCGCTGCCAAATCTCTTTCAACCCCGATTTTTCTTCCAAATCAGGTGCAGACCATCGAGCACAAGGCTTTCATCGTACTCGAACGGGATACGCAGATAGGGAGTGACGAGCGGCGCAAGCTCTCCGGTGAGCACGACGTAGGGCGTTTCTCCGAGCGCCTCCGCAAAGCGTTCGACCATGCCGTCCACGAGCGACGCGGCACCGTAAACCGCGCCGACGCGCATGGCATCGACCGTGTTCCGGGCGAGAATGCCCTCGTCCTTGGCATCGATGGCGACCGCCGGAAGCTGCGCTGCCTGCTCGCGGAGCGCGAGCAGACTCAGCTGCACGCCCGCCGTGATGGCCGAGCCGACCAGCGCACCGGACCCATCGAGCGCGGTGAACGTGGTCGCGGTGCCGAGCGTAACCGCCACGCACGGCAGCTTTCCCTTTGCACGGGCGGCCACCGCAGCGGCTACGCGGTCCGAGCCGACCTGCCGCGGCTGCTCGGAGCGGATGTTGAGTCCGGTCTTGACGCCGCTCGATACCTCGATGACATCGCGGATGCCGAGCAGGCGCAGCGCACCCTCGAGCACGCCGACCATGCTTGGAACGACCGAGCTGACAATACCGCCGTGGATGCGGCGCACGTTCACGCCGTACAGCAAAAGCACCTGCTGCAGCTTGCAGGCGTAGTCATCGCGCGTCAGCTTGGGCTCGGTTGCGATGGAGGCAGAAAAAACCTGTCCGTCCTCCTCATAGCCGCCGAGCAAAACGCGGCTGTTTCCTGCATTGACTGCAATCAGCATGGTGTGTCTCCTTTTCTGCATAGTTTATCACTATTATAAGCCATTGAAAACCGTATTGCAAGGGGAGAGGTACACATTTCTGTCTTATTTCGGCAGCATGATCGGTGCGGAGAGCAGCGCCCACAGCGCCGCGTATTTCGGGCAGATCTGTCCTTGAACGTTGCCGAATTCATGCGAGTAATCCCACACGCGCAGCCGGAAATGCCGGTTGACCGTACAGCCGACCACATATTCCGCGGCCGTGATGCACGCCGCGCCGCACAGGCAGCGGGAGAGCGGGTTTTCCTCGTGTACGCGCCGCCGCAGCTGCCGCAGACCGACCAGAACCGCACCGCCGGTCAGCGCCATGGTCCAGTGGGTGCGTCCGCGCCAGAGAAGCTCAAGCGCGGCGTAGCCGGCCGCACCCAGTGCAAAGACGGCAGGAGTTTGCAGTTTCATTTTTATCACCGCATTTATTTTGCCCGGAATGGCTGGATTTACGCAGGGGTGGAGTAATTGAGAATGGAGAATGAGCGTGGAGATTTGGCATACGCGCAAAATCAAAAGGAGAGAGCACAGCGCTCTCTCCTTGAATACAGCAAAGGGATCAGTCCTCCCTTTTACCTTTTGTGTTGATATAAGCCTATCCGCCAATGCCTCCGTCGATTGGACGGAACTTTAAGCATTGGAAAAGGAGCAAGATGGGTTTTAACCTTGCTCCTATCGGTCAGAATATGCTATTCAGTTCAACAAACTGGAAGTTGTCTGATTAGCAATTATCTTTTGCAATTTATAACTGCATCAAAAAGAATACCAGTACACTCGAGAGTATTGTTACTGTCCCCATTATGATAAACATCATGGAAGTAAAACTTTTTGAAATTGGTCTATCAACATAGCACTTTTTAGGATTGTTTGGATTATAATAAACTGTCATCTTACTGTTGATAGGCCACAACTGCTCCGCAAATTGACGCAAATTTGCAATAGCTCCAGTTTTTACATGTAGCCATCCTTTTTCATCTTCATAGACTTCTGATTTCATCGGTACAGGTACTCCTGATAGTTGCGTTGTTATAATTCCTCGAAATTTTTTCTTTGCTTTATAACAAGTTCCATTCACAAAGTACTCAACGATTGGGTACACTCTTCCATTTCCAGGAAACCCATATTGTTTAACAATACCGTCTGTCTTTTTTGTACACAATTTATTCTGTCTTTTTACAATGATATTGAAAATAACTCCTAGTAGAACTAATATTACACCAAGACCTCCAACTGTCATCAATTCTAACCATGCAATTTGTATTTCAGCCATAGTTTCATCACCTCAAGTTCCGATTTTTATATTTGATTATAAAATAGATGCCTGCTGTTTGCAATGTATATTTATAAGCTCATTTCCCATAAGTACACAATTCTGAAAAGGGAGAATTCTCTTGTATCATACAATATTTTTGTGATTCTTTCGAGGCATGAAAAGATGCCGAAGTTGTCTTCGGCATCTTTTTGGTATCCAGTATCGGTTATGTGCGTGATTTAGTGAAATCACCGGAGTTATACCCCATCAACACAAAGGGTAAAAGGGACGATCAGTCCTCCAGCTTGACACGAGCCTCGAGGTATTTTCTCCGCTCCTCGAAACCCGATCTGCCCAGAAGTGCAAACATATTCTTCTTATAATCCTCAACACCCGGCTGATTGAACGGATTTACGCCGAGCAGGTAGCCCGAAATGCCGCAGGCCTTCTCGAAAAAGTAGACCAGATAGCCGAAATGCCATGCATCCGTGCGGTCGATCTCGAGGATGATATTCGGTGTGCCGCCGTCCATGTGGCGATCAGCGTGCCCTCGTACGCCTTCTGGTTGACGTACTGCACGGTCTGACCTGCCAGATAATTCAGGCCGTCGATGTCCTCTTCGGTATGCTCGATGGTAATCTCGGAGCGCGGCTCCTTGACCCACAGCACGGTCTCGAACATGATGCGCGAGCCGTCCTGAATGAACTGACCGATGGAATGAAGGTCGGTGGAGAAATTCGCTGAGGTGACGAACAGACCCTTATGGTCCTTGCCCTCGGACTCATCGAACAGCTGCTTGAGCCATTCGCCGAGCATGACGAGCGACGGCTCGTAGTTTACCATGATCTCCATGGTCTTGCCCTTGAACAGCAGCAGATTGCGCAGTGCAGCATAGCGCGCGCAGTCGTGCAAGGAGCCATGAGAATAGTCCTCGCGGGAGGCGGCAGCGCCTGCCATCACCGCGTCAATGTCCAGACCGGCTGCAGCCATCGGCAGCAGACCGACCGGCGTGAGCACCGAGAAACGGCCGCCGATGTTATCCGGTACGACAAAGGTCTCGTAGCCTCGTCATCCGCCAGCTTTTTGAGCGCGCCGCGCTCCTTATCGGTCGTGGCGAAGATGCGCTCCTTGGCGCCCTCGCGGCCGTAGCGCTGCTCGCACAGCTTTTTCAGCTCGCGGAAGGCGATGGCAGGCTCGGTGGTCGTGCCCGACTTCGAGATGACGTTGATGCAGAAGTCGCGGTCACCGATCATCTTGATAATGTCGTTCAAGTAGGACGACGAAATGTTGTTGCCGGCAAAGTACACCTCCGGAATGCCCTCCGGGCGGGTCTGGTTGTAGAACTGACCGTTTACGAACTCGATGGCTGCCCGTGCCCCTAAATACGAGCCGCCGATGCCGATGACGATCAGCACATCGCAGGTCTGCTGAATCTTCTTTGCCGCCTGCTTGATGCGCGCAAACTCGTCCCGGTCGTAATCCACCGGCAGATTCAGCCAGCCAAGAAAATCGTTTCCGGCGCCGGTGCCGTTCACGAGCGTGTCCTGTGCTGCCGCAACCTGCGCGGTGTAGTCCGCAATCTCAGCCTCGGTCCGGACAAAGCGCCGGAGACCGGTCAGTTTCAGTTTAATTCCCATTACTGCATTTCCCCTTTTGTTATTTCCTCCAAGCCATTTGGCGGGATTTGCTCTCCCTCTTGTATCTAAGTATAGCATACTGGCGGGAAAAGGCAAGCGCTTTGTTCAAATCTTACAAAAACTTTATCTGCTCGACTGTTTGTGACAGGTAATTTTGCATTATGCAAACCGAACAAAGCCAACGAAAAAAGCCGACTCCATAGTAGGGAATCGGCAAATATTGTTAGTAAATTGGAAAATTTACGCAGATATCGCGTACATTTCGTCGGATATCGTTCGCCTTGTTGTCGAAATCGGTTGCGGCCTGCCAGATGAACTCGGCAATGCGGAGCATCTCCGGCGCACCGAAGCCGCGGGTGGTGACAGCGGGCGTGCCGATGCGCATGCCCGAGGTGACGAACGGACTTTCCGGGTCGTTCGGGATGGCATTCTTGTTGGCGGTGATGTACACCTCGTCCAGACGGCGCTGCAGCTCCTTGCCGGTCACGCCGGTCTTTCGCAGGTCGATGAGCATCAGGTGGTTGTCCGTGCCGCCCGCCACAAGGTCGAAGCCCTGCTTCCGGAGTGCGTCCGCGAGCACGCGGGCATTGGTGACAACATTCTGCTGATATGCCTTGAACTCCGGCCTGAGTGCCTCACCGAAGCAGACCGCCTTTGCGGCGATGACATGCTCGAGCGGGCCGCCCTGTGTGCCGGGGAAGATGGCCTTGTCAAATTTCTTCGCCAGCTCCTCATCGTTCGTCAGGATAACGCCGCCGCGCGGACCGCGCAGCGTCTTGTGCGTCGTGGTGGTGACGACATCCGCGTAGGGGATCGGGCTCTGGTGCAGACCGGCAGCCACCAGACCGGCAATGTGCGCCATGTCAACGAACAGGTACGCGCCGACCTCGTGTGCGATTTCAGCGAATTTTTCAAAGTCGATGGCGCGCGGGTACGCGGACGCACCGGCGATGATCATCTTCGGCTGTTCCTTTTTTGCCAGCTCGCGGAGCGCATCATAATCAATGAGACCGTTCTCATCCACGCCGTAAGGTACGATGTTGTACAGCAGGCCGGACTGATTGACCGGCGAACCGTGGGTCAGGTGGCCGCCGTTGTCCAGGCTCATGCCGAGCACGGTATCACCCGGCTTGCACAGCGCCTGATAGACCGCCATGTTCGCCTGCGCGCCCGAGTGCGGCTGCACGTTCGCGTATTTCGCGCCGAACAGCTGGCACACGCGGTGGATGGCGAGGTTTTCCACCTCATCGACGCATTCGCAGCCGCCGTAGTAGCGCTTGCCGGGATAGCCTTCGGCGTACTTGTTGGTCAGCACGCTGCCCATTGCCGCCATAACAGCCTCGCTGACTATATTTTCCGAGGCGATCAACTCAATGTTGCGCGCCTGTCGTTTGTATTCCGCTTCGATCATACGTCCGAGTTCGGGGTCGAACGCTGTCACGAAGTCCATTGCTTGACGAACCATGATACAGCCTCCTGCCGGATAAGAATTTACTATTATAATTTAACCACATTTTTCGCATGGAATCTATTGACAAACATCTGATTTTTGCGTTACCGCTTTAGCAGTTTATAGTGAAATTGTTACATTGTGCACTTTTGTGCAAACAGTTGCCCTTTTTTCGACGATATGCTACAATTACCGTAGGAAAACTTGTGGAGAGAGGATAACAAAATGACTAAGAAAGAACGTGCCGCCGTCGTCACCGAGCTGCTGAAAACCGTCTATCCCGAGGCGGTCTGCGCCCTGCATTATACACACGATTATGAATTGCTGTTCGCCACCCGGCTTTCCGCGCAGTGCACGGACGCGCGCGTCAATATTGTGACAGAAAAATTATTCAAGCAGTTTCCGACCCTGCAGAGCTTCGCGGATGCGTCCGAGGAGGAGATTGCCGAGGCCATCAAGACCTGCGGCCTGTTCCGCACCAAAGCGCGCGACCTCAAGGCGTGTGCCATGATGCTGATTGCCAATTACGGCGGCAGGGTGCCGGATACTATGGAGGAGCTGCTCAAGCTGCCGGGCGTCGGCCGCAAGACCGCCAACCTCATCCTCGGGGATATTTTCGGCAAGCCGGCCATTGTGTGCGATACGCACTGCATCCGGCTGTCCAACCGGCTGGGCTTTGTCAAGAACGAGAAGGACCCGGTAAAGGTGGAGAACGCCCTGAGAAAGCTGCTCGACCCGGCGGAGTCGTCCGATTTCTGCCACCGGCTGGTGCTGTTCGGCCGCGAGCACTGCACCGCCCGCAGCCCGAAGTGCGAGGGCTGTCCGCTCGGTGCGGTGTGCCCGTCGTATCCCATTGCGAAATAACATAGAGGAAAAGTGGAATTTGCGAAAAAACACAGAAAATCCACTTGGCAAATTTTTATCGTAGGAATATACTGATTTCAGAAAAAGCAAAACCGCAGAACAAGAGTGAGTAAGAGCGAGACCGTGCTTCCAGAGAGCTTTCCGGTGGTGTGAGGAGAGCAGCAGAGGACGTTACTGAATGGACTTGTGAGGGCAGCCTCAAATCCGCAGGGAGAGTATGGCTGACGGGATTCCCGCCGTTATCATGGGAGCGTGTGTGTTTGCACACGACAGAGTGGACGTTTTTGTACGCCAATTTGGGTGGTACCGCAGAAGTAACAGGCTTTTGTCCCATGATACGTTTGTATCATAGGACAGAAGCCTTTTTTATTGTGTCTGTTCGGAACGAACAGACACTCGATACGAACCCAAGAAATAAAACACGGTTTATGATTACCGCCGATGTTTTGCTGTAAATGGAGGAAAACACAATGATTACCCCAAGCTGTGACGAGATTTTGAAGCTCGCGGAGGAATATACGACCATTCCGGTCTGCCGCGAGATCTACGCCGATATGACAACGCCGATTTCGCTGCTGCGCCGCCTGCAGACCCGTTCCGACCGCTTTTTCCTGCTGGAGAGCGTGGAGGGCGGCGAAAAATGGGCGCGCTACTCCTTCCTCGGCTACGACCCGATTCTGCGTGCGACCTGCAAAAACGGCACGGTAACGCTCGAGGGTGCGGTCAACAAGACGGTCAAGACCGACAAGCCGCTCACCGTGCTCCGCGAGGTGCTCAGCGAGTACCGCGCACCGCGGCTTGAGGGTCAGCCGCCGTTCACGGGCGGTTTCGTCGGCTACTTCGCGTATGCGATGCTCGGCTACGCGGAGCCGACGCTCAAAATCAAGCGCGGCGCATGGGACGATTTCGACCTGATGCTGTTCGACAAGGTCATCGCCTATGACCACCTCAAGCAGAAGATCGTGCTCGTGGTCAACATGAAGACCGACAGCGTGATGGAGAATTACGGCAAGGCGTGTGCGGCGCTCGAGGGTATGGCGGCGCTGATCAACGACCAGACCCCGCTTCCGCCGCTCAAGGCAACCGGCAGGCCGAGCTTCACCTGCAACGTCACCGAGGCGCAGTACGCCGGCATCGTGGAGAAAACCCGCGAGTACATCTTTGACGGCGATATCTTTCAGGCCGTGCAGTCGCGGCAGTTCTCCAGTCCGTATCAGGACAGCCTGCTTTCGGCGTACCGCGTGCTCCGCACCACCAACCCCTCGCCGTACATGGTGTTCCTCTCCATCGACGGAGACGAGATCATGTGTTCCTCTCCGGAAACGCTCGTGCGACTGGATAACGGCCGCCTGACCATCTTTCCGGTTGCGGGCTCGCGTCCGCGCGGCAAAACGCCGGAGGAGGATAAGGCGCTCGAGAACGAGCTGCTTGCCGATGAGAAGGAGCTTTCCGAGCACAATATGCTGGTCGATCTGGGCCGCAACGATCTCGGCAGAGTATCCAAGATCGGCACGGTGGAAGTCACCGATTACATGATGATACACCGGTATTCTAAAATCATGCACATCTGCTCGCAGGTCGAGGGCGACATTGATGAAAAGTACGACGCCTGCGACGCCATCGAAGCGGTGCTCCCGGCGGGTACCCTGTCCGGCGCACCCAAGATCCGCGCGTGCGAGATCATCGAGGAGCAGGAGAGCGAGCCGCGCAGCGTATACGGCGGCGCACTCGGCTATCTGGATTTCACCGGCAATATGGATACCTGCATCGCCATCCGCATGGCTGCCAAGAAGAACGGCATCGTGACCGTGCAGGCGGGCGGCGGCATCGTTGCGGATTCCGTGCCGTATAACGAGTATATGGAAAGCGCAAACAAGGCAAAGGCAGTTATGAACGCCATCGAGCGTGCATCGGAGGTAGACGGATAATGATTCTCCTGATCGACAATTACGATTCTTTTTCCTATAACCTGTTTCAGCAGGCGGCGGCCATCCAGCCGGATATGCGCGTTGTCCGCAATGACGCGCTCACCGTCAGCGAAATCGAGGGACTGAATCCCTCGCACATCATTCTTTCTCCGGGGCCCGGCTATCCGAAGGACGTGGGCATCTGCGAGGAAGTGGTAAGCAGGCTCGGCGGCAGCATCCCGATCCTTGGCGTGTGCCTCGGTCATCAGGCCATCTGCGAAGCGTTCGGCGGCAAAATTGAGCACGCGCAGCAGCTTATGCACGGCAAGCAGAGCATCGTCGAGGTGGATACCGACGAGCCGCTGTTCAAGGGTCTGGCAAAGAAAACGATGGCAGCGCGCTATCATTCTCTGGTCGCCGCACCGGACAGTCTGCCGGAGTGTTTGAAAGTCATCTCCCGCGATGAAAGAGGAGAGATCATGGCTGTGCGGCATAAGATCATGCCGATTTACGGTGTGCAGTTTCATCCGGAATCCATTCTTACACCGCAGGGAACAACCATTATGAAAAACTTTCTGTCTATGTAAAGTTTGACCAGAACCGTAGGGCGGGCTGCCCTACGGAGAAGATATCAATTAGTAATGATATAATAGATGTAATAGAAAGGTCGATATATAATGATTCAGCTTGCAATTCACGAAGCGATCAACGGTCGTGATTTGGACTACACCATCGCTCGTGCAACAATGGAGGAAATGATGGACGGCACCGCGACCGACATCGAAATGGCAACCCTGCTGACGGCGCTCCGCATGAAGGGCGAAACCATCACCGAGATTACCGCCTGCGCCGAGGTCATGCGCGAAAAGGGCGCGCACATTGAGCCGAAGGGCGCGGTCATGGACATTGTCGGCACCGGCGGTGACGAGGTCGGCTCGTTCAACATCTCCACGACCGCCGCATTCGTGGCGGCGGCAGGCGGTGTGCCGGTTGCAAAGCACGGCAACCGGTCGGTTTCGTCCCAGTCGGGCGCAGACGCGGTTCTGGTAGGCGAGTACCTCATGCGTGCCGCAGACAAGAAACAGGCGCTTGACGCACTCCGGGAGGCCGCAAAGTGAAGCTGAAATTCTGCGGACTGACCCGTAAAGCGGATATAGAGGCTGCGAACGAAGTAAAACCCGATTTCATCGGCTTTGTGTTCGCGGAGAGCCGCCGGCATGTATCGGATTTAGACGCGGCGCGGCTCAAGGAGCACCTCGCCCCGGAGATTAAGACGGTCGGCGTGTTCGTGAACGACGAACCGGAGCATATTGCCGCGCTCGTGCGCGATGAGGTTATCGACATTATCCAGCTGCACGGCGGCGAGAGCTTACATTATATAAACAGGCTGAGGAAGCTGACGAACGCGCCCATCGTCTACGCCGTCCGCGTGGAAACCCACCGCGACATTGAGCAGGCGGACACCCTGCCGGTGGATTATCTGCTGCTGGATACCTATGTAAAGCACGCCTACGGCGGCAGCGGCAAGACGTTCGACTGGTCGCTGATAGGCGAGGTAAACCACCCGTATTTTCTCGCGGGCGGGCTGAATGAAACCAACGTCCAAAGAGCCGCACAGACCGTCGCTTACGCGCTCGACCTGTCCAGCGGCATCGAAACGGACGGTGTAAAGGATATGGACAAGATGCGCCGCGTGTCGGCGCTCGTGAAAGGAGCAAACCAATGAGCAAGGGACGTTTTGGCGTACACGGCGGTCAGTACATGCCGGAAACGCTGATGAACGCGGTTATCGAGCTGGAGGAAGCCTACAACCACTATAAGAACGATCCGGCATTCAACGCAGAGCTGACCGAGCTGCTGAACAACTACGCAGGCCGTCCGTTGCGCCTGTACTTTGCGGAGCACATGACGAATGACCTCGGCGGTGCAAAGATCTACCTCAAACGCGAGGATCTCAACCACACGGGCGCCCATAAGATCAACAACGTGCTCGGTCAGGCGCTGCTGGCGAAAAAGATGGGCAAGACCCGTCTGATCGCAGAGACCGGCGCCGGTCAGCACGGTGTTGCGACCGCGACCGCCGCCGCTCTCATGGGTATGGAGTGCGTGCCGCACGTCAAGGCGTACGTCAAGAGCATGAAGGACGCGGTACGCTCCGCAAACTAAACAAAAATGAGGGGGAAACGGTTGTTTCTCCCTCGTTTCATATTGATTATGGTGTAATATTTTGCGTTGATTGTTCATGTTATCGTAGGGCGGGATGACCTCATCCCACCGTTTCCCAACTCGTTTGCACATTCGTAAATAAAAATGGAGAATGGTAAATCAAAAGGTTCATTCTCCATTCTCCATTTTCAATTAGTAATTGTCAGCCTTGAGTTCAAAGTAGGCTTTAGGATGTGCACAAACCGGGCAGACCTCCGGCGCCTGTCTGCCGACAACGATATGTCCGCAGTTGGAGCACTGCCATACGCAGTCGCCGTCGCGGGAAAAGACCAGCTTATCCTCGACATTCCTGAGCAGCCTGCGGTAGCGTTCCTCGTGCTCCTTTTCGATCGCGCCAACCATCTCAAACAGATCCGCGATGTGGTCGAAGCCCTCCTCACGCGCCTCTTTGGCGAAGGTAGCGTACATGTCGGTCCACTCGTAGTTTTCGCCCTCTGCGGCAGCCTTGAGGTTGGCTGCGGTGTCATCAATGCCGCCGTTGAGCAGCTTGAACCAGATTTTCGCGTGCTCCTTCTCGTTTGCAGCGGTCTCCTCGAAGATTTTCGCAATCTGCACATAGCCGTCCTTTTTCGCCTTGGAGGCAAAGAACGTGTACTTGTTGCGTGCCATGGATTCGCCTGCAAATGCGGTCTGCAGGTTTGCTTCGGTGCGGGTGCCCTTGAGTTCTGCCATAATAGTTATCCTTTCTCCGTTTTTCCTATTCTTCCTGTCTCTTTTGACGGTCAGACCGTTCTGACTGCTCTTTTAGTCTTTCCTGCAAGCGCTGCAAATACCCTCGAACAGAATTTCGTACCGATGCAGCTCCACGCCGGAGGAATCCTCCACGCGGTCGATGAGATCGGTGACAGGCGGCATAAATACATCAAAAACGCCGCCGCACTTGGTGCACCGCACATGATAATGCGGCTTGATGTTGAAATCAAAGTGATCGGCACCGGTAGGCACAGGCACGCGCAAAATCTCGCCCTGAGCTGCCAGCTGGTTCAGATTGCGGTAAACCGTGGCCTTGCTGATGGTCGGGTGCTGCGCCGCGATAACGGCATAAATCGCATCCGCGGTAGGGTGGTTGTGCATCTGATTCACTGCCTGCAATACGATCTGCCGCTGAATGGTGTTTCTGGTCTGCATAAAATGCACCTCCTTTATTAGTATTGCTTCTTAATTAAGAGTATATTGCAAATCCATATTTTTGTCAATCGGTAAGAAGCACTTTTTTGAATAATGTATGGGAAGAGATTTTGAAAAGGTTGCAGGCGATATGGAGAGTAATATAAACCAGGGAATGGAGATGGCAGTATGAATCGAACGGAGTTAGAAAAATATATACGGAATCATTATGGTACAGAGCCGGATCATCCGTGGATAAAGTATCCGAATTATGGAGTGTTCCGCCATAGCAGTAATAAAAATGGTTTGCCGGGTGCGGATGAAAACAAAAACGAGCCGTGAACCACATGAAGATTCACGACTCGTTTGTTATAGCACATAAAGAAACACCATCAGATAATGACAAACGCTGCCGACGATTACGAACAGATGAAACAACTCATGAAACCCGATCATCAGCCCGAGATTCGGCTTTTTGGCGATATAGATCACGCCGCCGACCGTATACGCCAGACCTCCGGCAGCCAGAAGGGCAATGGCAGGCGCGGGCATGGACAGCACGACTCCGAAATCAAACGCGATTGCCCAGCCGAGCGCGAGGTACAGCGCGGTGCCGATGAGACGCGGCGCGTCAATCCACAGCAGCTTGATGGCAATGCCGGTCAGCGCAATCAGCCAGATCACGCCAAGAAAGATATAGCTGCGCGGCGCAGGCATGAATTTGAGAATAATCGGCGTGTAGCTGCCCGCGATCAGCACATAGATCATGCTGTGGTCGAGCTTTTTCAGCCGCCGCAGGACGGCTTCGCCGCGGCCGGAGAAATGGTACACGCTGCTTGCGGAGTACAGCGCGATCAGCGACAGGCAGAACACCACGGCAGCCGCCGCAAGCGAGCCGGTGACGGACGGATCGAACAGCAGCCGCACGAGCAGCACGAACAGTCCGGCGCCGCTGAGCACTGCACCGATGAAATGAGAGTAACTGGAAAACGGCTCGCGGGCCTTGAGAAATGCACGAGGCATACAAACTCCTCCTTTTGCTATGTAGAGTTAAAAACTATATCACATCTGTTATGATACCACATTTTCCGAAAATTGCAAGTGCTTTCTCCAAATTGTCACCATAAAAAAGCACCGTCTTTGTTAATCAAAGACAGTGCTTCAGCTTGTCGAAAAAGCAATATTCGATTTTTATGCTTCGTGCGGCAGCACGCATTCAATCGAATTTGCTTTGCAAATTCATAAATTCCGGGAGCATGTATCTCGGAAT
>NZ_QUMC01000036.1:0-21885 GCF_003481925.1 Butyricicoccus sp. OF10-2
CGACTGCCGCGCCCCGCGGCGGGGCAAGAGGGTAGACACCTACGGTTTCTACCCTCTTACTCCCGTTTCCCTTTGTTTCTTAGCCCGGCAAAAATCGGAGAGCGGCGACTGCTTCGAAATAAGGGGAACGGCAGAGGATTCTTTCTATCGTAGGGGAGCACAGTGTGCTCCCATTTCTTGCCCTATTCGCAGTGTCAGATAATGTACTGCTACACATACGGTTAAATCTACGCAGGCGCGACATGCCCGTGTCGCGCAACCCTTTGGTGCGTTGTAACGCACGGCACCTACGAATTTGGCTATCTGGGACAATTTATCTTCGCAGGCCCTGCCTGTAACAACGCGCTCACGAATTGTGCGGCACTGTTATGCCGCACTCAGCGTAGATTTAACCGTATGTGTAGCAGTACGCTATCTGTGAACTGCGAAAAGGCGGAGAAAGACACGCTGTGGTAACCCGACTGCCGTTTCCCATTTTCGCAGCGGTCACATGTCGGCAATCTGCGCCAGACCCTCTAAGGGAAAAGGGGAGATTTACAAGAGGGTGGAAACCGCAGGTTGTCTACCCTCTTGTGCGCCCGCGCGGCGTCAGCGCAGTTCCGTTCGCCTCGCAGGCGAAATCCTCTCAAAAAAGAAAATCTCAAAAAATTAAGAAATTTTGAAAAAAACACTTGCGCGATACACCCGGTGTAGTGTATACTAATTACAGTTGCGCAAATGCGTAACCGAATTGCCGCGCAAAGGAGTTTCTCCTGCGCACGCCCATTGGCCATCAACCGGATTTTCCCGGCGTGGTCCCTGGTGCGGTCCAAAAACGGCCGACCTGCCGTTATACCGGGTAATCAAGCAATTTGACTGCAAAACAGGCTAAAACTGCGTAAAAATCAGCACTTTTCCGATTGCAGCCATTGGTTTCTCGTGCTATAATTAACGCTGGTCTGGTTGAGTACTGGACCGGCGATTTTTTATCCCCGCCGCTGTCCGTGGAAGGGCCACGAACAGTGTAAAGAAAAGTGGAGGGCAAACAGACAAATCAGAACCGGATTAACCCACCGGCGCTCGATTGCTGCACTACCCCCAAACTTCTTATATTAAAGGAGAGCATTTTATGCAGATCACTGATCCTATCGCGGATATGCTGACTCGTATCCGCAACGCTGGCAATGCTCGTCATGCCAGTGTGGATGTACCCGCATCCAAGATGAAGAAGGCTATTGCCCAGATCCTGCTCGACGAAGGCTACATCAAGTCTTTCGAGGTTGTAGAGGGCAACACCCAGGGCATTATCCGCATCGCACTGAAGTACGTTGATAACCGCCAGAAGGCTATCACCGGCATCAAGCGTGTGTCCAAGCCGGGCCTGCGTGTATACGCTGGCGCACAGGAGCTGCCGAAGGTACTCCGCGGCCTTGGTATTGCCATCGTTTCCACTTCCAGAGGCGTCATGACCGACAAGAAGGCTCGCGAGCTGAATGTCGGCGGTGAAGTTCTCGCATTTGTATGGTAAGGGAGGTATAAACAATGTCTCGTATTGGTAGAATGCCGATTGCCATCCCGGCCGGCGTTGAAGTCAAGATTGACGGCAGCGTTGTTACCGTGAAGGGCGCTAAGGCAACCCTTACCCGCGAATTTCATCCGAACATGACCATCGCGGTAGAGGGCAACGAAATCCTCGTAACCCGTCCGAACGACGACAAGCACAACCGCGCACTGCACGGCCTCACCCGCAGCTTGGTTCACAACATGGTTGTTGGTGTTACCGAAGGCTTCAAGAAGGAGCTGAGCGTTCAGGGCGTTGGTTACCGTGTCGCTAAGCAGGGCAAGGATCTGGTTATGAACCTCGGCTACTCGCATCAGGTTACCATGAGCGAGGTAGAGGGCATCACGATCGACGTTCCGAACCCGAACACGATCATCATCTCCGGTCCTGACAAGCAGAAGGTTGGCCAGTTTGCAGCGGAAGTCCGCGAGAAGCGTCCGCCGGAACCCTATAAGGGCAAGGGCATTCGCTACGCTGATGAGTATGTCCGCCGCAAGGAAGGCAAGACCGGCGCTAAGAAGAAGTAAGGAAAGGAGAGGCGAAAATAAATGGTTTCGAAGAAGGATTCCAACAAGGCGCGCCTTCAGCGCCACAAGCGCGTACGCGCTAAGATCAGCGGCACCGCTGAGCGTCCCCGTCTGGACGTATTCCGTTCTGCAAAGAACATCTATGCACAGGTTATTGACGATGTAGCCGGTGTAACCCTCGTATCCGCCTCGACTGCAGAGAAGAGCTTTACCGAGTACGGCGGCAACAAGGAAGCAGCCAAGAAGATTGGTCAGATCGTTGCCGAGCGCTGCAAGGCTAAGGGCATTGAGACTGTCGTGTTTGACCGCGGCGGCTATGTGTTCCACGGCCGCGTGAAGGAGCTCGCAGATGGCGCCCGTGAGGGCGGCCTGCAGTTTTAATCGGGAGGAGGTAAAACATGGCTCAGTTTAACAGAAACGATAAGCGTGAGGACGAGTTCTCCGAGAACGTTGTAGCGCTCAACCGCGTTGCCAAGACCGTTAAGGGCGGCCGAATCTTCAAGTTCGCAGCTCTGGTCGTTGTAGGCGACGGCAAGGGTACTGTCGGTTTCGGCCTCGGTAAGGCTTCCGAGGTTCCGGACGCTATCCGCAAGGGCATCGAGGACGCCAAGAAGAACCTCGTTAAGATTTCTCTGAAGGGCACCACCATCCCGCACGAGGTTATCGGCGAGTTCGGTGCAGGCCGCGTTCTGCTCAAGCCTGCTGCTCCCGGTACCGGCGTTATCGCCGGCGGCGCTGTTCGTGCAGTAGTTGAGGCTGCCGGCATCAAGGACATCCGTACCAAGTGCCTGCGTTCCAACAACCCGCAGAACGTTGTTACCGCAACGATGGAAGGCCTGAAGAGCCTGCGCGACGCAGCTCAGGTAGCTGCTGTACGCGGCAAAGCCGTAGAAGAACTGTAAGAAAGGGGTAACTGACAATGGCTAACATGAAGATTACCCTGAAAAAGAGCCTGGCTGGTCGCTTGGAGAAGCACATCGCAACGGCTCATTCTTTGGGGCTTAAGAAGATCAATGACGTAACCGTTCAGCCGGACAACGCGCAGACGCGCGGCAAGGTAAAGCAGATCGGTTACCTGCTCGAAATCGTAGAGGAGGCGTAACCCATGAAGCTGCATGAATTGACGCCTGCCGCAGGCGCTACCAAGCCGGCATACCGTAAGGGCCGCGGCGCTGGTTCCGGCAATGGCAAGACCGCAGGTCGCGGTCACAAGGGCCAGTGGGCCCGTTCCGGCGGCGGTGTCCGTCCGGGCTTTGAAGGCGGCCAGATGCCTCTGGCACGTCGTCTGCCGAAGCGTGGTTTCCACAACATTTTCGGCACCACTTACGCACCGGTCAATGTTTCCGCACTGGAGAAGTTTGAAGACGGCGCTGAGGTAACTGCAGAGATCCTCTGCAATGCCGGCATCGTTAAGAATGCTCTCGACGGCATCAAGATCCTCGGCACCGGCACGCTGACCAAGAAGCTGACCGTTAAGGCAGCTGCTTTCTCGGCTTCCGCAAAGGAGAAGATCGAAGCCGCAGGCGGAAAGGCGAGGTGGTTTAAGGTGTTTCAAACCCTTAAAAACGCCTGGTCTATGCCCGAACTGCGCAAGAAGATGCTGTACACTCTGTTCATCATCCTGATCTTCCGCTTTGGTTCGTGCATTCCGGTTCCGTTTATTGATACCACGCTCCTGTCTCAGTACTTTGAGCAGGCATCGGTAAACGGTTCGATGCTTGGTTATCTGGATATGTTCACCGGCGGTGGTCTGTCTCGTGCGACCATCTTCGCAATGTCCATCACCCCGTATATCAACGCATCCATCATCCTTCAGCTGCTGACTGTTGCCATCCCCGCTCTTGAGCGTATGGTAAAGGACGGCGGCGAGGAAGGCCGTGAGAAGATCGCAAGCTGGACCCGTTACCTCGGCGTTCTGCTTGGTCTGCTCCAGGGCCTGTCCTACTACGCACTGCTTCGCAACGGTTTCGGCGGCAAGACCATGCTGTCCAACACCGGCGCGCTTGCAGCCGTAACCATTATCGTAACTTTCACCGCAGGCACCGCGCTGATCATGTGGATGGGCGAGCATATCACCCAGAAGGGTATCGGCAACGGCATTTCGATCATCCTGTTCGCAGGTATCGTCTCCCGCGGTCCGTCGCTCATGCGTACGCTGGTTAACCTGTTCCAGACCGGCACGAGCGGCATCGTTTCCGGCATTGCAATGATTATCGTCGGTCTTGCGATCGTTGTATTCATCGTTTATATGTCGAACGCAGAGCGCCGCATCCCGGTTCAGTACGCAAAGCGCGTAGTTGGCCGCAAGATGTACGGCGGTCAGTCCACCCACCTGCCGATCAAGGTCAATGCGTCCGGCGTTATGCCGATCATCTTCGCATCGTCCATCCTGTCCCTGCCGCAGACCATTTCGATGTTCTGGCACCCGGAGAGCGGCTCGGTTGGTGCGCATATTCTTAACCTGTTCTCTCAGACCAGCGTGTTCTACATTGTACTGTACGCACTGCTGATCCTCGCATTTGCATACTTCTATGCATCCATCCAGTTCAACCCGATCGAGATCGCCAACAACCTGAAGAAGAACGGCGGCTTCATCCCGGGCTTCCGTCCCGGCAAGCCGACCAGCGACTTCATCACCAAGGCACTCGGCAAGGTCACCTTCGTTGGTGCGCTGTTCCTCGCTGTTGTAGCACTGCTCCCGCTGATCGTAGGCGCAGTAAACTCCAGCCTGAGCAACGTAGCACTGGGCGGCACCTCGGTTATCATCGTAGTAGGCGTTGCGCTTGATACGGTGAAGCAGATGGAAGCACAGATGCTGATGCGTCATCATAAGGGATTCCTGGAATAATTCTGGAGGCTGTGTTCAAATGAATTTAATTCTGCTGGGCGCTCCGGGCGCCGGTAAGGGCACGCTTGCTTCTTACCTGATCGAGCAGATGGGTGTACCGAGCATTTCCACCGGTAACATCCTGCGCGAAGCGATTAAGAACAATACTCCGCTCGGCCAGTCCGCTAAGGAGTATATGGATGCCGGCAAGCTGGTACCCGATGAAGTGGTTATCGGCATGCTGAAGGAGCGTATCGCTAAGCGCGACTGCAAGAGCGGTTTCATCCTCGATGGTTTTCCGCGTACGATTCCGCAGGCGGAAGCACTCGACGAGATTGCTCACATCGACTGCGCTCTGTCCCTTGAGGTTGCAGACGACGTCATCGAAAAGCGCATGACCGGCCGCCGTGTCTGCCTGCGCTGCGGTGCAACCTATCACGTTGAGGCAAATCCGCCGCGTGTGAAGGACGTTTGCGACATCTGCGGCGATAAGCTGGTCATCCGCAGCGATGATCAGGCTGAGGTCGTTCGTCATCGTCTTGAAACCTACCATGAGCAGACTGAGCCGCTCAAGGGCTACTATGAAGCCCAGGGCAAGCTCAAGAGCATCGATGGTGCTCAGGGCATCACCGCTACCGAAAAGTTTGCAGTAGAGGCGCTGGGTCTGTAATATGATTCATATCAAGACGGAAAAAGAGCTTGAAAAAATGCGTGTTGCCGGCCGCCTTACCGCTATTGCGCGTAAGGCGGCGGCAGACGCCGTAAAGCCGGGTGTTACCACTTGGGAGATCGACCGCATCGTCCGCAAGACGATTGAGGATGCCGGCGCCAAGCCGTCCTTCCTCGGCTACGGCGGCTTCCCGGGCAGCGCCTGCGTATCGCTGAATGACCAGGTCATCCACGGTATTCCTTCCAAGCACGCAGTTGTCAAGGAAGGCGATATCGTTAAGGTTGATGTTGGTGCATACATCGGCGGTTTCCACGGCGACTGCGCCTGCACGGTTCCGTGCGGTGAAGTAAGCGAAGAGGCGAAAAAGCTGATCGCTGTAACACGTCAGAGCTTCTTTGAAGGCATTAAATTTGCCCGTGAGGGCTACCGCGTATCGGATATCGGCGCAGCCGTTCAGGCTTACGTCGAGGCCAACGGCTTTTCTGTCGTGCGCGACTACGTCGGTCACGGCGTAGGCGCTGCGCTGCATGAGAGCCCGGAGGTTCCGAACTACGGCAAACCGGGCCACGGCATTCGCCTGCAGCGCGGTATGGTCATCGCGGTAGAGCCGATGGTCAATGTGGGTGTTTACACGGTCAAGGTCCTGCCGGATGGCTGGACGGTTAAGACCAGGGACGGCAAGCTGTCCGCTCACTACGAAAACACCATCGCTATTACGGATGGAGAGCCGGAGATTCTTACGAATATCGACGGCGAAGTGCTGTAATGGCAGAGATTCGTACCGCCGACATTGTGCTGTCGCTGACCGGAAGGGACAGAGGACAGCTGATGCTGGTCGTCGCAGAGGAGGGGGATTTTCTTCTGCTGGCGAACGGACGTGCGCGCCGGGCCGAAAACCCGAAGCGCAAGCGCCGCAAGCATGTGAGCCTGCAGGGCCCATGCGACGAGCGCACACGGCTTAAGCTGCAAAGCGAAAGCCGGCTGACAAACAGCGAGATCCGCAAGGCGCTCGCCCTCTGGACAGGGGACGAGAACGCAAATTGACCGAGGAGGATAAACCACAATGGCAAAAGATGATGTGATTGAGCTCGAGGGTACCGTCGTAGAGGCGCTGCCCAATGCAATGTTTCAGGTAGAGCTTCCCAACGGCCATAAGATTCTGGCGCATATCTCGGGCAAGCTCCGCATGAACTTTATCCGCATTCTTCCCGGCGACAAGGTCACCGTTCAGATGTCGCCTTACGACCTGACCCGCGGTCGTATCACTTGGCGTTCCAAGTAAGATAAAAAGCGGGCGGAGGTACGCATGTGACCTGCGCGCCAGTGGTCGCCGGACAGGTTTCCGGTGTCCCATCCCACCAAAAATTTGATGGAGGTAAAATAACATGAAGGTAAGACCGTCTGTAAAGCCGATCTGCGAGAAGTGCAAGATCATTCGCCGTAAGGGCAAGGTTATGGTTATCTGCCAGAACCCGAAGCACAAGCAGAAGCAGGGCTAAGAGCACCTGACGGTGCTTATAGGGACTTTCAAAAAGTCTATATAGAAAATCAGTTCCAGTAGAAACTGATTTTCGATACCGAAATGACGCGATCCAAGATCGCTGAGTCAAGGTATAAAATGAACGGGCAAAGCTCGTCCATTTTATGATGACTGCAAGCAGTCATCAATAAATGCGCACCCAGGGGTGCGGATCATGGTTTACGCGAGCACGACAAGCACGCACGGCGAGTGCGGCGCTGCAGGAGCGGAGGCGGCTCCTATACTGTGTTTGCAAACACGCCTCAGTGTGTAACTATGGAGGTTATAATAGTATGGCACGTATTGCCGGTGTTGACCTTCCCCGCGAGAAGCGCGTGGAGATCGGCCTGACCTACGTTTTCGGCATTGGCCGCAAAACGTCCAACGAGATCCTTGCTAAGACCGGTATCAATCCGGATACCCGCGTTAAGGACCTGACTGAAGAAGAGGCTGCTAAGCTGCGTGAAGTCATCGAGCGCGACTACAACGTCGAGGGTGACCTGCGCCGTGAGATCGGCCTGAATATCAAGCGCCTGGTTGAGATTGGATGCTACCGCGGCCTGCGCCATCGCCGCGGCCTGCCGGTTCGCGGTCAGCGCACCAAGACCAATGCTCGTACCCGCAAGGGCCCGAAGAAGACCATTGCGAACAAGAAGAAGTAAGGAGGGGAACGTATAAATGGCTAAGGTACAGAAGAAGGGCGCTGCGACCCGTACTCGTCGTCGTGAGCGCAAGAACATTGAAAAGGGCGCGGCACATATCCGTTCCTCTTTCAACAACACGATCGTTACCATTACCGACCTGAACGGTAACGCTATTTCCTGGGCTTCCTCCGGCGAAATGGGCTTCCGCGGTTCGCGTAAGTCCACTCCGTTCGCTGCTCAGACTGCGGCTGAAACCGCTGCTGCTGCTGCAATGGAGCACGGTCTGAAGACTGTTGAAGTATACGTTAAGGGCCCGGGTTCCGGCCGTGAGGCTGCAATCCGTGCACTGCAGGCCGCTGGCCTCGAGGTTACCATGATCAAGGACGTAACCCCGATCCCGCACAACGGCTGCCGTCCGCCCAAGCGTCGTCGAGTTTAATAGAGGAGGAACCAATAAATGGCTAAGAATACCCAGCCCGTTCTCAAGCGCTGCAAGACGCTTGGTCTTTCCCCTGCGGTACTTGGTTACTCCAAGTCCACGAAGCGTCAGCCCAAGCAGAGCCGCCGCAAGCAGTCCGAGTACGGCATGCAGCTGAACGAAAAGCAGAAGGTAAAATTCATCTACGGCGTACTCGAGAAGCAGTTCCATGCTTACTACGAGAAGGCTGAGCGCAAGCAGGGCATCACTGGTGAGATCCTGCTGCAGGAGCTCGAGCGCCGTCTGGACAACGTAGTTTTCCGCATGGGCTTTGCTAACACCCGCCGTGAGGCTCGTCAGCTGGTTAACCATGCACACTTCACCGTAAACGGCAAGCGCGTTAACATTCCGTCTTACCAGGTTAAGCCGGGCGACGTAGTTGCAGTTTCCGAGAAGTCCCGTTCTACCACCAAGTTCAAGTCTCTGCTGGAAGAGAACGGCAAGAAGGCTTGCCCGAAGTGGATCGAGAAGGCTAACGATTCCTTCGAGGGCAAGATCGTTGCGATGCCTGCACGTGACGACATCGACTATGATGTTGCCGAGCACCTCATCGTCGAGCTGTACTCGAAATAATAGACCCTCGCTTTTGGAACAGGCGCGGCGTCTGCTTCGCCTGTTCTATCTTAAGTTTCCAACCAACGTGAAGGAGGGTACCACATGATCGAAATCGAAAAACCGCGTATTGACTGTGAACAGCTCGCGGAGGACGGTTCCTACGGCAAGTTCGTTGTAGAGCCTCTTGAGCGCGGCTACGGCACCACGCTGGGCAACTCTCTGCGCCGCATCCTGCTGTCGTCTCTGCCGGGCACGGCAGCGTCCAGCATCAAGATCGCTGGTGTGCAGCACGAGTTTTCTACGATTCCGGGCGTTAAGGAAGACGTTACCGAAATCGTGCTGAATGTTAAGGGCATTATTGCCAAGCTGCATTGTGATGGTCCCAAGACGGTCTACATCGAGGCCGCCGGCGAGGGCGAGGTCAAGGCTGGCGATATTCATGCAGACGGCGAGGTTGAGATCCTCAACCCGGATCTGCACATCGCTACCCTGATGAGCGACGCGCGTCTGTCCATGGAGATTACGATGACTTCCGGCCGCGGCTATGTTCCGGCTGAGAAGAACAAGCAGCATCAGACCTCCATCGGCGTCATTCCGGTGGATTCGATCTACACGCCGGTTTACAAGGTAAACTACACGGTTGAAAACACCCGTGTACGCGACCTGACCGACTATGATAAGCTGACACTCGAGGTATGGACCGATGCAACCATCAACGCACGCGATGCGGTTTCGCTCGGTGCGAAGGTTCTGCGCGACCACCTCGATCTGTTCGTAGACCTGTCCGAGGAAATCGGCTCCAAGTCCACCGTTGTTGAAAAGGCTGAAGCGCAGCACGATAAGGTGCTTGAAATGACCATTGAGGAGCTTGACTTCTCCGTGCGTTCGTTCAACTGCCTCAAGCGCGCAGGCATCAACACGGTTGAGGACCTCATCAATACCTCTGAGGAGGACATGATGAAGGTTCGTAACCTGGGCCGCAAGTCCCTGGAAGAGGTTATCGGCAAGCTGGAGGCAATGGGTCTCCACCTCGCCAAGTCCGAAGAATAATCTGCGTCTTTCCGCCCGCAGCTTCGTCAGAAGCACGATTGCGTACCTTTGTACGCGGCACGCGCTTCTTCCTTGCTGTGAACGAAAATACTTGATTATTTCAAAGAGGAATTACTTGAACTGTTGCGGCGGTACGATTACCGCGCCGCCGCTTTACTTTAATTTGGAGGTAAACTCACATGGCTAACAATCGCAAGCTCGGCCGTGCTACGGATCACCGTATGGCTATGCTGCGTGCGCTGGTAACCTACCTGCTGGAGAACGGCAAGGTTGAGACCACGCTCGCTCGTGCCAAGGAAGTAGGCCCGCTGACTGAGAAGATGATCACCCTGGGCAAGAAGAACACCCTGGCATCCCGCCGTCAGGCTATGGCTTTCGTAACCAAGGAAGCTGTTGTTGCTAAGCTGTTCTCTGAGATCGCTCCGGAGTACGCTAACCGCAACGGTGGCTACACCCGCATCATCAAGACCGGCCCGCGTCGTGGCGACGCAGCTGAAATGGCGATCATCGAGCTGGTTAAGTAAGTTAAATTTTAACTTCTGACGACTCGATCTGTTCCAAAACAGAAAAATGATCCTAAAAAGTTATCCAGTAGCGTGCTTATTGGATAACCTTTTTCTTTTTGCTTTTTTGCAGCCTGTATGTTACTATGTAGATAAATCGAAAGGCTAAATTCTGTCGAACAGGAAAAGGAGGGCCACAGATGTTTGCAATGCAGATGTTTGATATATTGAGTTTCATCGTCCCCATCATGTTTATTGTCGTATTTGGCATCATCATTTTTTCCATCATACAGGGGATAAGCACATGGCATAAGAACAACAATTCGCCCAGATTGACCGTACCGGCAGTGATCGTTGCAAAGCGGACAGATGTATTACATTACCAGCATGCCAATGCTGGCGACATGAGTGGAGCGCACGGCTTCCACACAACGTCGAGCACGACCTATTATGTCACGTTTCAGGTGGAAAGCGGGGACCGGATGGAGTTCCATGTTTCCGGCTCGGAATATGGTATGCTTGCAGAGGGTGATACCGGCAGACTGACCTTCCAAGGGACGCGGTATCTGTCGTTTGAGCGATAGTTTTTATTCGAGAGGGGACTGCGTATGCCGGAAAATATTCAAATAATCTGTTTGGTGCGGCTGTCTGCGGTCTGCTGATCGGTGTGGAGCGGCGAGAAAAAATGCAGGTGACCGAGCTTGCGGTCGGTCTGACAGACGGCAAAGGCGAACTTGTGCGTCTGTACGACTGGCTGGCACAGAGGAAAATCACCGTGCGCGAGATCAATCTCAAGCGGAAGGAAGGCAATTCGGTAAAAATTGTGCTATATATCGCCATGCCGCGGCATTTCGATAAAGCGGATTTCCTGCGGCTGCAGGAGGACATTCTGGGTGTGCAGTCGGTTGAGATATAAACGGAATAGCAAAGCCGTTCGGCAGAAATGCCGGACGGCTTTTGTGCTGATTGAATAATATAGCATTGAAATATAAGGAATTGTTTGGTATACTATAACAAACAAATAAAGGGAGGTCACAATATGAAAAAGAGAATCCCCGCAATCATCCTGATGTTTGCCCTGTTCCTGACCACATCCTATGCGGCAAACACTTATCGCAAGACGATCACCGTCACGTCCGGCGTCAATGTGGAATTTAACAACGAAGCAATCGACATGACAGACGCCAACGGTAAAGCGGTCGAGGCGTTTATCTACAACGGCACAACCTATGTGCCGATTCGTGCGGTGTCGAATGCGTTCGGCGCGGATATCGGCTACGACCGCAATACGCAGACGATTTCGATTTATGATGATTTCACAGAAATTGTTACAGCAGCGTATAAGTTGGAGCGTACAATTACCATATGCAGAGGAGAACTTGATCTTTATAATGAATCAATCAACGCGAATTTATTTACAATAAATCCAGCAACAAGAAATCCGGATAGTGAAGCTCTTATTAGCCGGAACGAGAAAATGTTACAGACATTGCAAAAGGAAAATATCAACTATTCGCTTTTGGAAGAAGAACTATTGCCGCTTTATAATGAGTTTATTCCGGCATATAGAAATGCAGTAAAGAATTATACAGCAATGTATAATCAAAAGAGTTATTCTAATATGAATTTGTGGAGTGCTTTTTCTCGTAGTGAAAACGAAGCAAATGTAAATGGTATTAGTTATAGTGTTGAGTTGGAATCTTTTTATGATTCGTTCAACTGGCGTGAATTTAAGTAATTGGCAGTTGGAATAAAAAAAGGAGATAGAGATTATGTACCTGAAAGCGACCTTATTCACCATATTAGGCTGGTTTATCGGCCTGATACTGGATGCAAACATCGATTTCGGTGACCCAATGGGTTTCCTCAGTCTGCGCATCCTGTTTCCCATCTTGGCCATGGGACTGTGCATCCTGCATGAGCTGAGACACGGCAGCAGCCGCTAATCCGCAAAATTTGCGGCTCACACGCCTAAATTTGTGCATTTTCACGGTAAAAACGGATATTTTTATTGCAAAAACGCTTGCAATGTACGGCAATGCGTGATATACTATCAGTGTAAGATGATAAGTAACCGTAAGGAGTGGCCAAGTGCCACTCCTTACGCTTTGCTCGGAGAAAATTTTTCAGTAAGGAGGGACGGCTTTGCAGGCAAAGCAGATCGTAGCCCGCGTAGAGGAACTGGTAAAGCCTTTGTGTGAACAGGCTGGTGTTTCCCTGTGGGATGTGGAGTTTGAAAAAGAGGGCGGACAGTACATGCTGACCGTCACCGTGGATCGTCCGGAAGGCGTTAATATCGACCAGTGCGAGCAGGTTTCGCGCGCACTCGATCCCATGCTGGATGAAAAGGAATTTGACGATATGCCGTCCTACACGCTGTGTGTTTCCTCGGCCGGTATGTCGCGCCGCCTCAAGCGCCCGGAGCATTTCCAGGCGTTCATGGGTCAGACCGTCGAAGTCGGCTTCTACAAGCCGATGAACGGTATGAAGCAGATCGAGGGCACACTCGCTGGCTATGACAACGGCGCTGTAACGCTGGAAGTGAACGGCGAGACCACTGTATACGAACCCAAAGACATTGCCGCAGTTCGACTGGCGGTAGAGATATAAGAAGGAGCTGAGTTGGAAAAAATGGTTAACGCAGAATTTTTTGACGCGCTGGAACAGCTGGAAAAGGAAAAAGGCATTCCGGTAGACTATATGCTCGACCGTGTAGGTCAGGCGCTGATCACCGCCTACAAGCGCGATAACGACGGCATGACCGATAATGTTTATGTTGAGCCGGACCGCGACAAGAAGACCATTCACATGTTTGTCCGCAAGACGGTTGTCAAGGCGGAGGACCTGTACGAGCCGTACGAGGAGATCACCCTCGAGGAGGCTGCCGAGTACAAGAATAACCCGATGGTAGGCGATATCATTGATATCGACATCCCGACCAAGTCCTTCGGCCGCATTGCGGCCCAGACTGCAAAGCAGGTTATCATTCAGGGCATCCGCGAGGCAGAGCGCGGCATGGTTATCTCCGAGTTCGAGAGCAAGGAACACGAGATCCTCAACGGCGTGGTTGCCCGCATTGATCCGCGCTCCGGCACCGCTTATCTGGATGTTGTTTCCGGCGGTGAGAAGAGCGAGGCTGTTCTGGCGGCTTCCGAGCAGGTGCGCGGTGAGGTCCTGACCGAGGGTCAGCGCCTGAAGGTTTATCTCATTGAGGTCCGCCGCGGCACCCGCGGCCCGCAGGTCGTTGTTTCCCGCACCCACCCGGGTCTGGTTAAGCGTCTGTTTGAGCTGGAGGTGCCGGAGATCCACTCCGGTATCGTCGAGGTCAAGTCCATCGCGCGTGAGGCAGGCAACCGCACCAAGATCGCTGTTGTTTCCCACGATGAGAACGTGGATCCGATCGGCGCATGCGTTGGTACCCGCGGTGCGCGTGTTGCCAACATCACCGGCGAGCTGAACGGCGAGAAGATCGACATCATCAAGTGGAACGAGGATATGGCGCAGTTTGTTTCTGCGGCACTCGCTCCGGCTGATGTTATCAATGCCACCATGCAGGCAGACAACAAGTCCTGCCGTGTCATCGTTCCGGACGATCAGCTGTCCCTCGCTATCGGCAAGGAAGGCCAGAACGCGCGTCTGGCTGCCAAGCTGACCGGCTGCAAGATCGATATCGCTCCTGAGTCTCAGGGCGAATAAGCAAGCGGAGGTGCGGCAGAATATGGTACAGAAGAAGATTCCCATGCGGCAGTGCCTCGGCTGCCGTGAAATGTTCCCGAAACGGGAGCTGATCCGCGTGGTGCGTTCGCCGGAAGGCGAGCTTTCGCTGGATTTCAAGGGCAAGGCACCCGGCCGCGGCGCATACCTGTGCGGCAAGCCGGAATGTCTGAAAAAGGCCCGCAAGAGCCGAGCGATCGAGCGTGCGCTCAGTGTAGAGGTGCCCGAGTCGGTCTATGACCAGCTTGAGCAGCAGATGGAACAGGAGGGTGCAAATGGCAACTGATCCGGTTCTGAGAATGCTCGGTCTGGCACGCCGTGCCGGCAAGCTGGCCTACGGTGACGAGCTGGTGCGCGAAGCGTGCTTCGACCACAAGACCCGCTGTGTGTTCATCGCGGGCGACGCAGGCGCAAATGCAGCGAAAAAGGCCGCATTTTACGCCGATAAGGCCAATGTGCCGTGCGTAACGCTGCCGCACGGCAAGCTGGAACTCGGCAGCGCGATCGGCAAGGCAGGCTGCGCGATGTGCGCGGTAGCGGACATCGGCATGGCGGCAGCAGCCGTAAATAAGCTGGCGGAGCAGGATCCTGCATACGCCGAAGTGGCGCAGCAGCTTAGCGAAAAAAACGCAAAGATCCAGTCCCGCAGGGGCGTCAAAAAGCATAAGGATAAGGCGGAAAAGACCGAGGAAGCGCCGGTCAAGACCGAAAAATCGGCAGAGGAGAAGCCCAAGCGCACCTACCGTAAGCCGTCCGGCGATCGCCCGTTCCGCAAGGAAGGCGACCGTCCGTATCGCAAGAATGACGGCGAAAAGCGCCCGTTCCGCAAGGACGGTGAATATCGTCCGTATCGCAAGAATGACGGCGAGAAGCGTCCGTTCCGCAAGGACGGTGAATATCGTCCGTACCGCAAGAACGACGGAGAGAAGCGTCCGTTCCGCAAAGACGGCGAACGCCGCCCGTACCGTAAAAGCGGTGCCGGCAAGCCGAGCTTCAACAGCGGCAAGCGCAGCTCCGCAATAAAACGTAATTTCCCGCGCCGCAGCGCGCATTCCAATAGCAAAGCATAGCTTTGCATCAAATGTGCGAGCTTTGCCCGTGCATTTGATACCAGAGCGGAGAAAAGTTTTGACACAGGAGGAACTTTTCGCAGCTTTGGACGTATCCGAACATTGTTCGGTACGTCCTCTCTCGTTCAAAACCGTGGTTTTGAACGAAGTGTGTAAGGAGGTTATTGCCCATGGCATTAGACAATAAATATCGGGTACACGAGGTCGCAAAGGACTTCGGCGTATCCACCAAGGAGATCACCGAAATCCTGACGAAGTATCGCTCTGCACCGAAGAATCACATGCAGGTGCTTGACGATACCGACCTGTCGGTCATTTTCGAGTATCTCACCCAGCATAATCAAGTAAGTGACATGGAAGGTACGCTGAACGCACAGGGCGCATCCCGCAAGAAGCCGGAGCAGTCCAAGGCGGAAACCAAACAGCAGACCGAGTCCAAGAGAGAGGAGCCTATCGTGCAGCAGCAGCCGACACAGAGCAAGGTAAAGCAGGTTCACCGCATTGACACCCGCGGCACCGGCGACGTAAACCTTGCAAAATATGATGATCATGTAGATAAGCTGGTTGACGCAAAGGCCGAGCGAATGGAGTCCAAGGGCAGCAAGAAGCAGAAGCTGACCAAGAAGTCTGACCAGCGCTCCAAGCCGTTCGGCAACAAGCGCCGTCAGGAGGAGCAGGAGAAGATGCGCCGCCTGCAGCGTCAGCAGCAGATGGCAGCACTTAAGAAGATTCCGGTTAAGGTAATGATTCCGGAGGAGATTTCCGTCGGTGAACTGGCTTCCCGTATGAAGCGCACCGCAGCGGATGTTATCAAGGGTCTCATCAAGCTGGGCGTTATGGCGTCCATCTCTGAGGTGATCGACTACGATACCGCAGCCATCGTTGCAGAGGAAATGGGCTGCAAGGTTGAGAAGGAAGTACACGTTACCATCGAGGAGCAGCTGTTCGATGAGCACGAGGACAAGGAAGAAGAGCTGCAGCCGCGCGATCCGGTCGTTGTTGTTATGGGTCACGTTGACCACGGCAAGACCTCTCTGCTCGACGCGATCCGCAAGACCAAGGTCATCGAGGGCGAGGCCGGCGGCATTACCCAGCACATCGGCGCATACCGCGTTGAGGTTGGCGGCAAGCCGATCACCTTCCTCGATACCCCGGGTCACGCTGCGTTTACCTCCATGCGTGCACGCGGTGCGCAGGTAACCGATATCGCCATTCTGGTCGTAGCAGCCGATGACGGCGTTATGCCGCAGACCATCGAGGCGATCAACCACGCCAAGGCAGCAAACGTGCCGATCATCGTTGCCGTAAACAAGATCGACAAGCAGGGTGCAAACCCGGATCGTGTTCTGCAGCAGCTGACCGAGTACGAACTGGTACCGGAGGAATGGGGCGGTCAGACCATCGTCTGCAACATCTCCGCAAAGTTCGGTCAGGGCATTGACAACCTGCTCGAAATGGTACTGCTGACCGCTGAAATGGCTGACCTCAAGGCAAACCCGAACCGCAAGGCGCACGGTACCGTCATCGAGGCAAAGCTGGATAAGGGCCGTGGCCCGGTTGCAACCCTTCTGGTACAGAACGGCACCCTGCATGCAGGCGATACCGTTATCGCGGGTACCTCTGTCGGCCGCGTTCGCGCAATGACCAACGACGACGGCAAGAAGATTGAGTCCGCAGGCCCGTCTGTTCCGGTCGAGATTATCGGTCTGGCTGAGGTTCCGGGTGCAGGCGACATCTTTGACGCCGTAGACGACGAGAAGATGGCTCGTGAGCTGGTTGAGCAGCGCAAGGACAAGGAGAAGGAAGAGCGCAACAAGCTGTTCCACAAGGTAACGCTCGATAACCTGTTCGATTCCATCCAGCAGGGCGAGATGAAGGAGCTGAATATCATCGTCAAGGCAGACGTTCAGGGCTCTGTCGAGGCGGTTCGTTCCTCTCTCGAGAAGCTGACCAACGAAGAGGTTCGCGTGCGCGTTATCCACGGTGCCGTTGGCGCCATCAACGAGTCCGACGTTATGCTGGCTGCCGCTTCCGGCGCGATCATTGTTGGCTTTAACGTTCGTCCGGACCGCACCGCTACCGACTCCGCTGCACAGCAGGGCGTTGATATGCGTATGTACCGCGTTATTTATGATGCCATCGAGGAGATGGAGCAGGCCATGAAGGGCATGCTCGAGCCGAAGTTCAAGGAAGTTGTTCTCGGCCACGCAGAGGTTCGTCAGGTGTTCAAGATCACCGGCGCAGGTGCGGTTGCAGGCTGCTATGTACAGGACGGCAAGATTCAGCGTAACGCTGAGGTTCGCGTAGTCCGTGACGGCATCGTATTCCACGAGGGCCACCTGAATACCCTCAAGCGCTTCAAGGACGATGTGAAGGAAGTTGCAACCTCTTATGAGTGCGGCATGAGCATCGAGAACTACAATGATATCAAGGAAGGCGATATCATTGAGTGCTTTGTTATGGAAGAAGTGAAGCGGTAAAACCGCTTCTTCTAAGGGGGACGCTGTCCCCCTTAGATACCGCCAAAGTTCCCGAGGAAACTTTGGCGGATATCCCCCTCGCCTTTGCATGGCAAAGGCGGTTCTGGACACGCGTCCAGAAGCAGTGGTATAAAAGTCCGGCGGAGCTGGACTTTTATGGGGGGATTGAATCACGCACTGCGGTGCGTGTGAAAATGCTTATCGCATTTTCTGTACAAGCAGATTTTAATCAATCCTCAAAGGAGGAAAGTTATGTCTACTCGAATTGATCGTATTTCCGAAGAAGTGATGAAGGCTCTGGCAGAGGCGATGCGCTCTGTTAAGGACCCGCGTGTACAGGAGGCTATGGTTTCCGTGGTACACTGCGATGTTACCAACGATCTGCGTTATGCGAAGTGCTATATTTCCGTACTCGGCAGCGAGCAGCAGACCAAGGACGTGATGAAGGGCCTGAAGTCTGCGGCAGGCTGGCTGCGCCGCGAGGTTGGCCACAAGGTACAGCTGCGCTACGCGCCGGAGCTGGTATTTGAGCTGGATCAGTCCATCACCCACGGTGCACACATCTCCGAGGTGCTGCACGAGCTGAAAAATGAAGGCAAGCTGGGAGAGGAGGACGCAGAATGATCGTTGACGTTGCTGGCGCTGCTGCTGCGCTGCAGGCAGCGGACGACATTCTCATCCTGACTCACCGCAGACCGGACGGCGACACGGCAGGCTGTGCCGGTGCGCTCTGCCGCGGTCTGCAGCAGATTGGCAAGCGCGCATATATTCTGGAAAATCCGGAGATTACCAGGCGTTATGCGCCGCTGATCGTGCCGTATTATCCGCCGGAGGATTTCGTTCCGGCGTATGTGGTTTCGACTGATATCGCTGAGGAGAAGCTGTTTCCGGACACGGCCGAGCCGTACAAGGGCAAGGTCGATTTGGTCATTGACCATCACGGCTCGAACGACGGCTTCGGCAAAAAAACCTCATCCGGCCGGATGCAGGCGGCTGTGCGAGGTGCTGTACGATGTGCTGACCGCGCTCGGCGTTAAGTTCACGGCCGACATTGCAGAGTGCATTTATATCGGTGTTTCGACCGATACGGGCTGCTTTAAGTTCTCGAATACGACCGCGCATTCGCATGCGGTAGCGGCGGCCTGCCTGACTGCCGGTATCGACGGCGGTGAGATCAACCGCGTGCTGTTTGAGACCAAATCGCGTCCGCGTTTTGAGATGGAGCGCATTGTATTTGATACGATGGAGTTCCACGAGAACGGCGCGATCGCGGTTGCCGTGCTCTGGCGCAGGGATATCGACCATGCAGGCGCGGATATGGACGATCTGGACTCGATTGCATCGCTCACGCGCCAGATTGAGGGCGTACAGATCGGCATCACGCTGACCGAGAAGCCGGACGGTACGGTTCGCGTTTCCGTCCGCACCACCAAGGAGATGGACGCGGCTGCTATCTGCAAGAAGGTCGGCGGCGGCGGTCATGTCCGTGCGGCAGGTGCAAGCTTCACCTGCCGCATGGCGGAAGCCAAGGCTGCTATGCTGAAGGCGGCAGAGGAGCAGTTTCATGCAGCAAAGTGACCTGAACGGCATCCTGCTGATGAACAAGCCGCAGGGCTTTACCTCACATGACGTGGTAGCCAAGCTGCGCGGCATTCTGCATACGCGCAGGATCGGTCACGGCGGCACACTGGACCCGATGGCGACCGGTGTTCTGCCGGTATTTGTCGGCGGTGCGACCAAGGCGGCCGATTTTGCCGCAGCGCAGGATAAGGAATACGTTGCCGGGTTTACGCTCGGCTACTGCACAGATACGCAGGATGTCACCGGCGAAATGCTCCAGACCAGCGAACGCTATGCCGCGGAATACGCAGTAAAGCAGATGGTGCGGCGCTTTATCGGTCCGCAGCAGCAGGTGCCGCCCATGTACTCGGCGGTCAAGGTGAACGGCCAGAAGCTGTACGACCTGGCCCGCAAGGGCAGGGAAGTCGAGCGTCCGGCACGCGATATCATTGTGCACGAAATGGACCTGCTCGACTTCGATGAGAATGCCCAGAAGGGCACGCTGCGGTGCAAGGTCAGCAAGGGCACCTATGTCCGCACACTGGTCAATGACCTTGGCGAAAAGCTGGGCACGCTGGCCGTGCTGCACAGTCTGGAGCGCACCCGTTCGGGCGCGTATGAGCTGGCGCAGTGCCATACCTTTGCCGAGTGTGAGCAGGCAATGGCAGAGGGCACCATGCAGCAGCTTCTGCTGCCGACCGACAGCCTGTTTACCGATAGACCCGCCGTTTCGCTCACCGACGAGGGCGCAGAGCGCATTGCGAGAGGCGCAGTCGTATTTCCGCGCCAGACCGACAGCCTGCCGGAAACCGCAGATACCATCTGCCGTGTGTACCATCAGGATAAATTCCTCATGCTCGGTCAGGTGAGAGAGCTGGATAAGGGCGGTTTGGGTCTGTTTGTATACAAAAACTTCCGATAAGTTTTTGCATACAAACAGAAATGGAGAATTGAAAATGGAAAATGGATAATGAAGGTATCGCGCCTTGCGCGATGATTTAATAAGCGCGAAGCGCCGCATTCATTCTCAATTCTCAATTTTCAATTATCAATTTTTTCAGGGGGATTCCCTTATGATAGAAGTTACAAAGCCACGTGCCATCGCGCTCGGCTACTTTGACGGCGTGCATCTGGGCCATCGGGCGCTCATGCAGCGTGCGGTCGAGCGTGCCAAGCAAATCGGCGGCACGAGTGCGGTTTTCACGTTTGATGTGCATCCGGATTCGGTTGTCATGGGCCGTCAGGTGCCGCTGCTGACCGCAAATGCATATCGCACCGAGGAGATCAAAAAGCTCGGCGGTGTGGACGAGGTTATTTTCGGCCACTTTGACCATGAAATGCAGCACATGGACTGGCGCGATTTTATCCACAAGCTGCTCATCGGTCGCTTCAATGCGGGCTGGATCATCTCGGGGCGCAATAACCGTTTCGGCTATAAGGGGCAGGGCAACGCAGAAGGCATGGCTATCGAGTGCGAAAAGGCTGGCATCGGCTATGACTGCATCGAGGATGTCAAGATTGACGGCATTGTGGTGTCCTCCACCTATATTCGTCAGCTGATTTCGCAGGGCGATATGGAAGGTGCGGCTAAGTTTCTCGGTCATCCGTATACGGTTTCCGGTATTGTGGAGCACGGACGACGTGTCGGCACAAGCGTGCTGCAGGTGCCGACGGTCAATCTGCGTCTGCCGACCGAAATGGCGATGCCGCCGTACGGCGTGTACGCAACCCGCGTTCTGGTGGACGGACAGAGCTATATCGCAGCGACCAATATCGGTGTAAAGCCGACATTTTTAGACGGCGGTGCACCGACCATCGAGCCGCATCTGCTCGACTTTGCGGGCGATTTGTACGGCAAGATGATCCATGTGGAGCTGCATAAGTTCCTGCGTCCGGAAATGCAGTTTGAATCGGTGGAGGCGCTCAAGACCGCCATCGAGGAAAATGTGCAGCAGACCAGAGAATTTTTTAAAGAGAAATAAGAAAAGGCGGTATCGCTGCATAGCGGTACCGCCTTTCTGTATCTCAGGGAACAATTTGGTTGACAATCAAGGGATCGTTCGGTATCATCAAGGTACAAGAATAAGGATAGAGAATCGGGAGGAAGACAATATGAAGAAATCGGTCAAATGTGCAGTGACAGCGGCGCTGCTCCTTCTGCTTTGTGCGGTTGGGATCTATGGCATATTCTTTGCACCACGGAAGATCGGCTGTGCAGTCGATGATTCGTTTTCGTGGAAGGCGTACAGCTATACGCCGGTGACGAGCAAAACGATTTATAACTATGCGTTCCCGTCCGAAGAAATTACACTTTCTGCGGAAAATCGGGAGACGATCGTGCAGCTGCTTGCAGACAGTAAGGGCAAGCGGCGCTTTCCGGGCAGATGGACACCGTACGGCACGAATACCAGGATTCCGTGCGTCGTTGCAGTGCAAATAGACAGCGCGGAAGCAGATTATATGCTCTTTCTGTGCAGGAATGATTCGGAAGAGTTGCTGCTGCTGAAAACAGAACTACATGGCAAGGACAGATGGTATACGCTGGAGAGTCCGGCGCTTGCGGCGGCTCTGAATACCCTGTATCCGTATGATACCACAGGCAGCACTGTAACGCATACTGTCGGAACAAACTAAAAAAGCTGCGGGTTAAAACCGAGATCTTAGAGGCTGTCGAAAAACTCCGTTTTTCGAGCAGCCTCTCGATTGAAACCACGCTTTCAATCGAATCTTGACGAAAAGCCGCGCCCT
>NZ_QUMC01000037.1:0-21035 GCF_003481925.1 Butyricicoccus sp. OF10-2
TAAAGATATATTTAATAATATAATAAATCCACAAATACATCTTGCAAATTCTCTAATTAACCCCCAAAAGGATATTGCATAAATTTTTCCGAAAATAATCTGAGTAATGAAAATGATAGAAAGCATCCAAATAATGGTATAAATTATTGCAAACCAATACTGCTGATCACGCAACAAAGTAAATGAATGTAACTTATTTTTTGTACGTACCATAATAACTGGACTGATAGAAGAATCTATTATGACAGCACCAAGCACAAATGCAGGCATAATAAGCATAACAAATGTTTTGTCTGAGAAAATGTTTTTGAACCACAAATCTTGCGTATCAGCAAAAAAAGAAATACATAATAACGGGAATATAAAGTAAAGGAATCCCACCCAAATAAAATATTTACTTTTGTGACTAAATAGAATCATATTATATCCCTATTTCTTCTATAAGCAATCGTAAATAATAATATTTCGAGAATAAAATATCCACTTAAAACCAATAGTATGTCCTTAAGCTGCGCAGCTCCTTCGTAACACGAATTCAACGGCTGCAAAAAATTTCGTAAGACAAAACGTTTAGGTAGTAAAAAGTCACTTCCATAAGTTATTAATAGGCATAAAATAGAGGGAACGAAAAAAGCCACATATATGTTTGGAAATCTAAATATCATATGTATAATAACAGTTAAAGCCGCCAATACAGACAGTGCCAGGGAATTTAAAAATGCGAAAAAAACTGCTGATAAAACAGGTGAAATTTCGTAAAAAAAATTTGCTGCAGAATGTTCAATAGGAATAAACATCCGATAGACATCTGTCATGATCGAATTTTGTGGAAATATGGAAAATGTTATTAAAATATTTATAGAAAAAGAGACAATTGAGTTTACCATTGTAACAAGAAACACAGATATAACCTTGGAAGTCAAATATATTGCTCTACCTTGTTTAACAATGTTATATATTTTGAAAGAGGTTTTCTGATCATAAAATAGAATAAAACCAGTCGATAATACAGGAAGAAGTAAAAACAGTGCATGATAAACTTTAAATCCAATGCCACCGGGAAAGTTGAAAAGCCAATACTGGTAAGCGTTGATTCCATAGTATGAAGCAAACATAGAATCAAGCGTTAAAAAACGAGAATATAAGGGATCTACAATTGCTAAAAAAAACAGCACACCCAAAACTATCCTTACAGTAATTGAATTATATAACCTTTTGATATCTATTCTTAAGCAACTCATATTAACCTCATAAATAACCTTGGGAAGTCGCCATATAAGCACTCCCCAAGGTATCTTCATATAATATGTTATACAATACGTTTAACTTAAATTCATAATAGCAATACGCTTAGTATGGAGACCACCTACCCTCAATTGGATAAGTGGTAGAGGTAACGCTATTATTATCAATATTCAGTGTGACTTCAGTTTGAATAGACGGTTTGTTAGTATAATTCACATTATTAATTATTCCATTTGCGGTAATGGGGTGATTGGGAGATGAAGCATTTACCCCCCAACCGGTTTCAGTCCAAACATTTACAGAACCTAATCCGGATCGCGATGATTTGCAAGACACAGCAAAATAGTTGTTTGTATATGCCTTTTTAACTGTTGAAACTTCCACATCACCAGTATCCGCCGGAAGCTCACCGGTATAATCATGCCAATTATCACGAGGCTCTATCTGCGTTTCAAACGCAGCGGCTGAAACTCCCAATGCAAGGACACAGATCAGTAATAAACCAACCATTCTTTTACATTTACTATACATACTTCACCCTTCTTTCTCGATTAGATAGTAAATCTTCCTAAAGTATATTCTTCTATCACCCCTTTGTAAAAAACTGTTTTATATGATGTAATTTGATAATCCAATTATATATAAATGCAAATTATTAAGCAATACTAAATATTGACGAAACTGAAATGATGTGATAGTATAATTTCAACAAACATGTTTGGTGGCGCCATGAAAAAGGAAAGCAAATCTACCAAGGATACTGGCCACTCCTTTGCAGATTACTTCAAACGCGCATTGAATCCCTTGCTCGTGCTTTTGTTGCTATCTGAGCAACCAATGTATGTCTATGAGATGATGCGAGAGATATCTAAACGCAGTGATGGCAGATATACTATTTCTCTGCTCTATCCTGTAATCCAACGCCTGTTATCTCAAGGGTATGTGTGCGAAGGCCAAAAAGCGATTTCAGACGATAACCGTGTCCGCCAGTATTACGAAATCACTTCCGATGGGATATCGTATTTGCGACAGATAGAGGCCGTTTATGCTGAAATGTCTAAAGCGATACAGCAAATTCATCAAAACACCGGAGGTGGCAACGCATGATGGAGGATAAGATTGTGCGTCAATATGTACGTGCAGTTTCCCGCAAACTAATCTGTTCTAAAGCAACACGCTCCAAGTTATTGAACGGATTGAAACAGGAATTATCGGCTTATTCGGAATTGTCATACAACGAACTATGTGCAAAAGTTGGTAATCCTGAGCAGATTGCAGAACAACTGCTGGAAAGCGTTGACGAGACTGAAATTGCTGTTAGCAAGCGCAAGCATCGATTTGTCATTACTCTCGTAATAGGCATTTTAATCGTATTGTTACTATTGCTGGCTGCATATTACATACATGCACAGCAAGTTATACGCGGAGATTTCTATTTTACTCGTTCTAACACAGAAAGCGACGGGCAACTTATTTCTGATGAAATGTTAGAAAATTAGGAGGCTTCATTTTGAAAAAGCGTATTTGTTCCATAGTTTTAGCAGTTCTTATGCTTGTATGTTTTACAATTCCAGCCTTTGCTGCTGATGTTTCCAACACCACAATTATTGATTGTGGAGACGGCTATTACCTGAAAGTAACGCTAACTGAGTATGTTCCCGAAGCAGCAACCAGAGCCATTTATCAGAAAACCGCAACATCTAAAGCTGATGCTTATCATGGAAACACCTATATCGCACGTTCTATTTGAATGGAACATTTCAGTATGATACTGTAACTTCTAAGGCAACGGCCGATAGCTGGTCCGCTTCCTCCTCGTATGGTTATTCCGGCGATTCGTCGCGGTCGGGGAACAAAGTATCCGGCTACTGCACTTTCAATTATGCAGGCGGGAAAAAACTCACTATGTCTATAACCTGTGATAAGAACGGTAAAATCAGCTATGACTGATAAAAAGGAAACCATCCGCCCATTGGACGGATGGTTTTTCTAATATTAACAACTGATTTTCCAATTCCCCTCAACCTGCCGCAGATGCAACGTAAACTGCGACACCTGCGTCATACCCGTCCGCTGGTCAAGATACTGCACCGCCACATTCGCCGTCACAGCATCGCCGTTCTTGGTAAAGACCGGATTCACCAGCCCCGCAAACACATAGCTGTCGTTCCCAATCACCGGCAGCGCACCACCGCTGACATAATAAGAAAGCTCCTGTTCCGTCGCCGTTGGGTACAGCGTGAAAAACGTGGTCAAAAACTCTGTGATCTCCGTAGTTTCTTCCGCGGATACCGTACCGTCCGGCTCGGCAGTTTCAGGAACGTAGCCGGACTTTTGGGGCTTGCCCGTGATTGTAGGGCTCTGGATGATGACCATATCGCCCGCATCGTCCACATACACGGAAACCTCATAAACAGACGTTATAACACTGCTTTCCTCCCCGTTTATGACATTTTGCGACACAGAATAGACAATTTTATACACTTTATCCCCAATTTCTTCCACAGACCAAATCTGCACATCTTCCACTTTAGAAGATACCGGCACATCACTGCGCACCGTGTCCACGTTCAGGGTCAGCAGCTCGTCCGTGAGATAATATTTCAGATTTTCCGTGCGCTGCTCTATTGAAGCCGCAGACTGTTCCCATGAGTAATACACCTTGGCGAAATTGGTCACAAAGCTCTCTATTGCATTCGTGTCCGTGACTTCCTCCTGCACTACCGTCGTTTCATGGACGGTATGCGTATCCACCGCTGTAAAATCCTTATACACCGCGAAAGCAAACGCGCAGATAAGCAGCGCCCACAGCGCGATCACCACCGGCCGCCGCGTCCCAATGCTGAGGACACGCGGTTTTTTCTGTTTCTCCTGACTTTTGTTTCTATTCTGGAACATATCATTTTCCTGCCTTTCGTCATTCATTGTCCTACCCGTCCGGCACAGACCAGATGCGCCTGCCAATAGGCGCTGGTCAAATCTGCAAACCCGATCGGGTTTCCTGCGTGGTACATCCGGTTATCGCCCACATAAATCCCAACGTGCGTGATATAATCGCCGCAGTTATACGTCCCCTGAAAGAACACCAGATCGCCGGGCTGGGCGTCCCCGAACGGGATGTGCCGGGTCACGTCATACTGCGCCTGTGCGGTGCGCGGCAGCGTGATACCCGCCACGCCATAACACCATTGCGTCAGGCCGGAGCAGTCAAAGGATGTTGTCGGGGACGCACCGCCGTAGACATATTCCCAGCCCTGGTATTTCAGTGCTTCATTCATGATCGCATTTACGGTCTCGTTATCAAACTGTGCGGCATACAAATACTCCGATACCAGCCGGACATAGAACATATTGCCGTAGTTGTAGCGCCAGCCGCCGTTTTCCGCGATGGATATTTCATTCTTGTAGGTAACACGCACCCCGCCGGACTTTTCCTCTGCAAACGCCTGCGCCAGTTCGAAGCTGTACTTGCCGCCGTGCGACGCTACATAATCCAGAAACCCGCCGCCGTAGTTGTACGCCTGTATCACGCTGTCCAGATCGCAGCCGAGCCGGTCCGCCTTGGCAAGCAGCTCCGAGAAATACTCACAGCCCTGCCGGATTGAGCTTTCTGTATCCAGAGAATTTGGCGGCAGGCCCATAGATTCTGACGACTGCATCACGTCCTCCAGCGTACCGCCGGATTCCACCTGCATGATCGCAAGCAGGACATCGACGTACTCGGAAATGCCGTACTGCGCCGCGTACCGCTCCACCATCGGCCTGTGCGCCAGCACCTCGGCAGACAGGTTTGCGCCGCCATAGTAAATGCCGCCCCTGCCGCCGTCCTCGTCTGATGCAAACAGGAGGGCAACCAACAGGAGCAGGCAGAAAAAGGCGGCAAACAGCCCTGCAAGGGGCAGCGCAAGATATTTCAGTTTCATCTGCCGCCGCCCCCGTCCTTCGTGCTGTCTGTACGGCTGGTATTGCTATCCCCCCTGTTTTTCGGAGAGGAAGCATTTTTCCGCTGTGCCTTTCCCGCCTTCCCTTTTGCGGAAGCCCGCTTTGATACAACCGAACCCTTCACCGCAGGCCGCGAAACCGCCGGTTTGTCCTGTTCCCGCGCGGCATGGTTTTCCTGCATAGGCATAACAGGCTTGCCCTCTGCGTCCTGCCGCACAGCCGGACGGTTTACTGCATCCGTCCTCCGGATCCCGACATGGACGGGCTGCTTTGCCGCTTCTGTCTGCGGCGCGGCCTGTTGGACTGTACTTACCGGCTGTGCTGCCAGCGGACGCTTGTGCGGCGCTGGATTGCTTGACGCATTACCTGTAGATGATACGAGTTTCGGCGCTGCCACCGCTGCCGGACGCTCATGCGGCTGTGTCTCTGTACTGTGTACCGGGCTGACAGGGCGCTCCTGCTGTGGCGGGGCAGGCTGTTTTGCCGCTGTCCGCTGCCCTTCCTCCTGCACCGGCTTTGCCGCTGGAGCTGCTACGGCCGGCCTTGCGTGTATGGACGACTGCTCCGCCTGTTTCATATTTTTCCTATCCGAAATATCATAGTTGTGAGAAACCGGGACTGCCATCGGGCGCGCATTGCTTTCTGTCGCCCTGTGCGCACTGTCCGGCGCTGCACTATCCGAATCTGCTGCCTGCCGCGGCATATCCGTTTCGGACTGTCCGGATACTTGCCGCGCTGCGCCAAGCAGATAAACCGCAGGGGCATCCGGTCTGCGGTTCTCTGCATCAGCCGAAACGGCTTTATCCGCATAGCCCTCTGTATGGGATACCCCACCAGACGTAATCTCCTTTGCAGATGTTTCCGGTAAACTGTGTACAGCACCCGGCTGTGATGCCCCGCTGCTTCCACCGTTCGGCCGGTTACTGCGGTACCGGTATGCTCCCCCTGATGCGCTGCTGGAACGGCTGTTCTGCGCACTGCCGCCATCATTCGGTCTGCTGGCCGTCGCCGCGCGCATGGTACGGTTGAGCCTGTGAAGCTGATGGTGCAGGAACATCCGCGGGCGGTGCATGATATACCTGCCCATGCCGCGGGCACCGTCGTCATGGAGGGAGAATATGCTGAGCAGGTCGCCCAGCTTGAAATAGATCCCCGCGAACACGACCACCTGCAAAAACGCAATGATAAAAAACGGATAGCCGCTTGCAATGCGGTACAGCATCGTGAAAATGCTGAAAGCCACCGTGATGACAAGCGTAATACCCGCCCGCGCCAGGATCGTATTGAACAGCTTGATTACCGCGCGCCTGCTGCTGCCCTCGAACGTCGGCGCCATGCTGAGCACAAACGACACCGGCAGGAACATCGCATAGATGATGAAAAGCACCTGCGAGAAGATCATCATGCCGGTAAGCAGGAACACGAACACCGAAATGCCGATATTAAACAGGAACAGGAAAAACACTGTGCCGAGCCGGTTCACCGTTTTCGTAACCGTGAGGTTTGTATTCCCGTTGTCCTCGATCTCGGCCTTGACTGCGTTTTCCCGATCCTCGCCATTGTTTTCACTGGGGCTCGCGGATAGGATGTTATCAATGCGTTCTTCGCCTACCGCGTCCGTGTCCGTATCGCCGAATTGCAGAAGCAGCCACGGCTGCTTTACCTGGATGGAAAACAGGCTGTCCCGTATCAAATCCACACTGTCCGCGCCGCTGTTCTCCGCGTCCGGCAGGACGATCTTTGTCCCAACCGAAAGGCTCGCTGTGCTGACGTCCTCGGAAAACTCGTTCAGGCGCTTCACACAGTCCGGCGCATAGGCGATCAGCGCACCGGACAGCACGAAGATCATCACCATGTTCATCACCGCGCGTACGGCCTTTGTGGTTTCCCTTTTTATCAGACCAACATAAGCCACATACGCGCCAACAATCAGGATAATCAGCAGGAGGAATCCCGCATAAAACCCATCCGAAGAAAGTCCGCTGGGCGAAATGCCTGCGATAGACTGAATGTTCCGGCCGATCTCGTCCGCCGCATCTGAAATAAAATCCAGCCCGTATGCTTCCTGCACCAGATAGCCGGATGCGTTGGAAAGATACAGGTTGATCGTCCAGATAAAGTTGGTGATGCAGTACAGGCCGTACATGACCTGCTTGCCGATGCCGTCTATCCAGTTCCACGGCAGCCAATCCCACCCGTTGTCAACGTAGAAGTCAAGCTGGTAATTTTCCAGCGGGTAGCGGCTGTACTCGTGCGCCGCATCCACACTATCATCCACCAGCCCCACCGCGCCCGCAGACGGGCAAAAAGCAGTAAACAGCAAAACAGCGATTGCCGTTATCATCAGCAAGGCAACCGCTGTACGCTTTATCTGTCTGAAATTATATCTCCCGTACGTCATACTGCCACCCCGGCTTTCATCGGCGGCTTTGTGTCAAACCCATGCAGGAAATCCGCAAACACCGGATGGAACTGCACGACGCCCACATGCCCGTATAAGTCCTGCATCAGACATTGTCCGTTTTCGAGGTTCCGCAGCCGCTTCTGGTTACCCTCGTCCTCAGGGTCAAGGCCGAAAAATTCCAGCGTCTTTTTGATCTCCACAATGTCCGTACTGCGGAACGCGAATTTCAGACCGATATTGTTTTTCAGACTTTCGTCCGCGAGGTCTGCCGCGTTCTGCGTGACGAAATACACCGCTGCATTCATGGCGCGGCCTGCACGTACCAGCTTGTTTGCCAGCGTCTTGCCCTGCGCCACGTTCAGGAACGACCATGCTTCATCCAAATCCACGATCTTGAACACGCTCCTGTCCGTATGGATGAAATCCAGCGCAAAGGTGCTGATAACAATGAGCATGGCGACAGACAAAAGCTCCATCGTCGTAAATTCCTCAAACGAAGTACCCTTGTCCGGCAGCACCAGATCGGCCACCTGTATGATATTGAGCTGCTTTTCAAGGCTGATGGACTTTTTGATGTTCCCATCCGAAAACAGCAGGTGCGCAAAGTCGTAGTCCGTGAAGCTCTCAATATGGTCTGCGATACTCACCGCAAGCGGTGAACCCTCTTTGCGTAATTCCTCAATGACACAGAACAGGCCGCGCCGTTTGCTGTTCGTGACCGTGCGCACCGCCCGCCGCAGGATGGGGAAGTGGTTGCCATCCCGCGAGGAAATGCCGGTTAAAAACGTGAGAATATCTATCGCAAGACTTTCCGCGTCCTTGGGGCGGCGCATGATGACATAGGGGTCCAGCATCCCACGGTTGCGCTCGTCCGAGGTCAGGTTGACAATATTGATCTCGTCCGCGATCTCAGGGAAATCACGCTTCCAGTTCCCGCGCTCCGCTTTCGGGTCTACGATCAGCGCCCGCGCGCCGTACAGCACCGCGTAATACACCAGCAGGTTATTGGCAAAGCTCTTGCCGCCGCCGAGCGAGCCGAGGAACGCCGCAGACAGCGCGTTTGTGACCGAGCCTTTCACGCCCTGGCTGGCCAACGCGGGCTGCAAATACACATTCCGGCCGGTGTCCACGCCATAGGCAAGATAGATACCGTCCTTTTCCCCGAGCATCTGCGCCGCGCCGAAACCGAGACCCGCAAGGAAATCACTCGTAACATACTGGATATAGTCGTTCATATACCGCTTACTTGCCGGGATAAACTCATGGTGCAGGCCGATCATATCACCCACCGGGCGCACCAGCTTGACGTTCATATCGTCGTAGAAATCCCGTACCGCATTGCACCGCCGCTTGAGTTCTTCCTCGTCCGGCGCGGTGACGCGCACCACATAGGACAGCTTGTACATGGCTTCCTTGCTTTGCCCCAGTTCGGTTTCCAGCTCATTCACACTGTCCAGTGCTTCCGCAATTGATGTGCTGGTCTCGTCCCCGCTTTCCCACGCATGGTTGTCCAAATCCTTTAATTCCTTTTTCTTATTGCGGACAGTGGACAGGGCTTTCTTGTTGGTGATGATCTCAACATTCATGCTGGTATCGACGGGGAACGTGAATTGCTGCTGCTGATAATAGAAAATCTCGGACGACGGGAAATCCAGCTCCCCGACCACATCCGAGATCGTGAAATAAGCAGTATACGCCTCACAGTCATCATGCGATATGCGCAGGTACCGCCCGTATTCTTCCATCAGGCAGCGCGTGGGCTTGATCAGGTCGTACCGCTTGACAAGCGTTTCACCCTTTAATTTCTTTTTGGGCAAATGAAATTCATAGTCCTCATACGCGGTGCCGCTTTTCCCGTACAGGTGTTCCAGCAGATAGCCGAAATCATCCTTATCCAACCGCCGCACCTTAAACCGGCGCGAAATCTTGCTTTCCAGCAGCTTTTCCATCTTCTGATAGCGCAGTATTTCATCATTCGGCATGGATGCGAAATCACCCATCAGGGTATGGTTCACATCCCGCAGGAAACCGGAAAAGATATTTGCCGCCTGACGGCCGATATTCCCGCTGTCCTGCTCGTTCAGCAGCAGCTTGAAGCCGATATAGAACCGGTAGTCCACCTGATTTTCCCCGATCATGGAGACAAGGGCTTCCGTCTGTCCGTCTATGCGGCGCAGCGCCGCTTCCCGCAGGTTGCCGGAAGCATACGCCTTGGAACGCTCCTGCGCCGCACGGATGCTGGATTCCGTGCTGATCTGCAGGGCGTGTATCTTGCCGTCCCTGTTCTGGGCGATAAGCTGACGGAACGCATCGTGTACCGCTTCTTTCTGTTCCACACTTAAAAACGAGTAGTTGTATGGGATAAGCTCATAGTATGCGAAGCATTCCCCGTCATGGTTCCAGACAAGGTTGTTTTCGATATATTTAATCGGATACTGCATCTATTATCACGCTCCTAACCGCCGTAATGGGCTGTCCTGTTTTCTCCTTGCGGAATTTTACTGCCTTGCCTGCAAAGGTCTGTTTAGGGCGCAGCAGGTAGGCCGTATACGACTTGACAAAGCTGAACGGCTTCTTGCCGTCCCACGTTTTTTGGCTCATAAACCATGTGACGCCGACGGGGATACCGAAATACTTGAGCAGCGCACCGTCTATCATGGAGAGCGGCGGCAGTCCGCCCAGCGCCAGCACCGCAAACTCGCAGGCGACAAACCAAGCCATTTGCGAAAAGGTGATGGGGAACGGCAGGCGCATATCATTGATCGCGTATATGACTTTCTCAACAGACCAGATACTGCTGTAACTTCGTATTTTCTTCACATCATTGCACCTCTTTCTATTTCCGTCTGCGGTACTCATGCCAGCCGCAGGTATAGAATATTTCTTTGCGGTTTACCCAGCGGGCAAACCGCTTTTGTTCTGCTGTCGGCTCACACCCGCCGTCATAGTCCCGGTACGGCTGTGCGAATGGCTGGATGCCTAATGCTTTCAAGACAAGCGCGCGGTGATACGCTTCCTCTACATCCTGCACCAGCATATACGACCACAGGCGGTGTGTACCGATACCGGCTTCCCGCAGATAGGCGACGGCCTGCGCGATCACAGGCAGCATATCAGACGTATCACAGGACAGCCGCACATACTTCACCCAATGCAGCTTAGCGAGCATTGCGGCGATCTCCGGTGTAATAAGCCGGGTGTCTAACCCTTGGTTGAAATCCACTTTCACATCCGCATGGCCCATTTCCTCTATCTGTTGCAAACCGTGCTCGTGCGCCAGCACATTATTGTCCCAAAAAATGATCGTCCGGCTGTCCGGACGCTTGATCTCCTGCCATGTCGCGGCAGGGCGGATGCCGCCCTCTTTGCGCGGGACGATACACCACGGGCAGGAACGGATACAGCCGCGCGTAAGGAAACCGACAGCATACGGGTAACGCGGGTAAATCGAGTAGTCCGGCGGCATGGCTTCTATTTCCTCCGGCAGGCTGCCGTAATCCCTGTACCCGGTACCGCCCTGATGATCTCATCCGACTGCATGACCGTATCGTTATCCGGTGAAAAGGTAAACACCTTGCTCATATAGATGCGGTCATAGGGCAGCATCCCGTCCCACCACTCGACCATATCACCCAGTGCCTTGTGCCATGCAGAAATCCGCATCAACGCAAGGTTCGGGAAACCGTTGTGCCCGTCCACATCGACAAGGCCGATACGGCGGGCATCTTTAGTATGATTCATTTGTTCTAACTCCTGTTTTCCAAAAATATATGGGTAAGGGGGCGAGGAACGAGGCCCACGCCGCCTGCGTCTTTCCTCGCCCCCTGCGCCCGGTTATGGATAACTGCCATGCAGTTACCCACAGCCGGACACACCCCCACACCATTCTCACAGCGGCGGGCGAAAGAGAAAACGGTTAAACTGCGATCTCAAACACACCATTCCGCGTTTCAACAAACGTACCCTCCATAGATAAGTCACGCCCATACGCTTCATAGTCAAAGTAGTATATCAGGTGGTCTGGTACGGAGATATAACCTTCCTCCACCATTTGACGCGCTACATCCGCCATATCTTCGCAGCCGGGGTAATAGATAATGTCGTCCTGATGGTCGCACAAATCCTCAATACTGCTGAAATAGCCTTGCAGTTCACGTAAATTATCCTGGATATACTCCGGCAAATCCTCCACCATTTCACACAGGCGGTTGACTTCCTCAATAGGCGTGTACTCGTCTATCTCAAAGGGCAGCTCGTAGTCGTGGATGGCGTATTCCTCGTAAAATTCGTTCAGGCCGATGCGCTCCGCCATTTCGTCATAGTCTATGGGCGGTTCAAACCAGTCGCCGACAAGCTCGCCCTCGTTGTATTTGCCGAGGTTCGCTACATATACCCGCATTTCTTCCATAATCCATTCTCACCTCCACCATGCAGGCATAAAAACGGCCGGTCTCACATTGAAACCAGCCGTTACATCAAACTCAAAAGCCCATGAGATAAGGGACAGACACACCGAAATACACTGCGAGCCTGTCCCATACTTCCTGATCTCTCGGTATACTGCTTCCATTTTCATAGTTTGTAAGCATACTCTGTGATACGCCTACCAGTACCGCAAGTCGTTTTACTGTGATACCACGCGCCCTGCGCAGCATCTTGATACGGTTTTGACGATAGCGCACATCCACACCCCATTCCTTATGCGCCGATGATCTGATTGAACAGCGTGAGCAGAACGTCTTTCACGCCTGCCGCATTGAATACAAGGCCGACCGCGATCAGCGACACGACCAGAAAACCAATGAGCTTGGAAAACTCGCGCTTAAAGCCGAGATAAATACCAATCACCACGATCGCCATAAGCACAAGAGACTGGGCGTTCGTAAGAAACCAGTTGTAAAGGTTGACGCCGAAATTCATAGGCTAATATTCCTCCATTCCGCTTGTAATTAAACTTTTGCTTGCATTTTATTCTGTAATTACAACATCCCCGATTTCCTGAAGCTGCTGTTCAATGATCTTGCGGTGCTTATCTGCCAGCTCGGTTGCCGCAAGCATTTCTTCCATGATATTTGTCCCGCATTTGCGGTCTAACTCCAGCAGCATCTTCCACGACGGCGCGACCTGATGGGACAGCCAGTTCAGCGTTTTTTCAAGGCTGTACGGCTCAGGGTCAGTCGTCAGTTTGAGCCGGTCACGATGTTCCCCAATAAACACCGACCACATATGATTCAGCGGCCAATCTTCGGGCGGCTTACGGCTATCCCTATCCACGAACCGGACATACCGGTTGATGATGCCGAATGCAGTATCTTCGGGGCTTTCGTTAGACACCAGATCATAAACCGCATAGAAAGCACGGTCGTTTTTGAGCCGGATTTCAAACCGGTTTTTGACTTCCGCATCTTCAACGGGGATTCCTTTTTTCACAAGCTGTTCATATGCCTTTTCGTAAATGCAGAAATACAAGTCAGACTGCATCGAGCCGATATACAGCGTCGCACCCATGCTTTCCTTGTTTTCCTCCCGCAGATGTGCAAGCCCGCCCGTGCGGTACGCCTTGAAACTGCGGAATACCGAGATACATTCCCCGCGGTCGCATTTATCACACAGATAGGGGATATCCAAAATCCCCGCCCGATCATTGATTGCAAGGTCTATCCGCTTGAAAACCGCTTTTTCATCGAGAAACATCCGGAACAATTCAATCCAGCTTCTTTTCTGTCCATCCAGATAGGCTTCAAATTGGCGGCAGCCCTTGCCTTTAAGCTCAAGCAGCACACCTTTTTCCTCCATCGGTGAAGTCATGACCGCAATATCGCCCAGCACATACATACTGGAATAGGAATAAAGCCCGTGATCTTCCTGCGCCATATAGTTCATTTTGAGCCGCAGCACATCTTCAATAATATGCCTTGCGTCCATCGTAGGGAAGCGCACCCGCACATAGTCGATCATCAGGTTAAGCGGGTCTGGGTACAGGGTCTTGAGCGCCGCGGCGAGCCTTTTCCTTGTCTTGTCTGTCACCGGCAGCTTTCCGGTTTCCAGACGGCACAGGTATTCACGCGAAATACCTGCAACAGCGGCAACCGCCTTGCGCGAAATACCGTTGCGTTCCCGTTCTTCACGGAAATGCCAAATCCATTCGTTGTTTTCCATGAGATGGTCTCCTTTCTGCGTCATGTGACATTGACGCCCGTTTTTGACATAACCCTTAAAAGCCCAAAATCCAGACGGCATCAGGGTTTCTACTTTGTAAAGCGGCTGGCCATTGGCGATTTGTACCCCCCTGTTAGATACAGGGGGTTCAGGCACGCGGGCGCGGCTTCGCCGCGCCCGCCATCCGCCCTTGCCGCGCTGGCGGCTTTCGCGCTGCACACCGCGCGCGGCAGGGCGGGGCGTGCAGACAGAAATGCTATACATGGTATGTCACTTGCAGGAGTATGCCGGAAAAGGAAAGTTCGACATGCTCATCCGCTGGACGGTAACTGTCCTGCATACAGAACTCCCACACTGCCGCATCCTCAAACCCCAGCCAGACCATTTCGGAAACTTTTTTCTGCTCCGGATTATCCCGCATCTTCGCTTCAAGGAAACGCACAGCAGCGTCAATACTGCTTTCGACCTTCTGCATCCGTCCGTCTGCTTCCCGCATGACCTGATTAAATTCCGGTACGGTGAGATCAGATGCCGAACCTCCTACGAACTGCAATTCATCCAGCTCGTTTACATGAAACCATGTTGCTATCTTGTCCTCATTGTATGGAAACAGCACCATTCCCGTAATATTTTCGTCCCTATCCTTTGTTGTAACGAAGCGTTCTACTTTGTCATTCACTGCAAATCCTCCATTATATCCCTATCTGAACACACTTGCTTTAGTCCAGCCGCCAGTGTGCCGATCTCCCTTAGGAAGTCATACCCTTTGGGTACGACCGGCGTATAAAACTCGGTAATGACACCCTTACCGGTATCTGCATAGCCGCACCCCTTGACGTTCTTGAAGAAAAACTCTTTCTTCACTTCACCGAACATCATGCTGTATCCCAGCTCGGACATACGCCCCAGCGCGACACGGAAGTTAAACTGGTCACGGATACCGTCACCGAGATACTTTGCATCCGGGCGCTGGCAGGCGAGGATCAGGAAGAATCCCACCTGCCGTCCCAGCATGACAATCTGCTTGAGCTTGTTTAATACGTCCTCACGTTCGCGCGTGTTCAGCATTTCCATGAACGCGACGTATTCGTCGAATATCAAAAAGTGCGGTTCCAAGCTGAGATAGGCGTAGTTCTCGCCGGTCTTATAGCCCTGCATGGATTTCATGCTTTCGCTTCGCTGCATCATCCTGTCGCAAAACCGGCTGACACCGGCAGCAATATCCTCCTTGCGGTAATACACCTCCGGCATCACAGTAGACAGGTCTGCCAGATCAGCATTTTTCGGGTCTAAAATATGCAGCACAGCATCGGTCTGTAAAAGCGCCTGGATGATCGTCAGGATGAAATACGTCTTGCCGCCGCCCGTACCGCCTGCGATCAGCATGTGCGGGAGCGTGTCATACTCCCACCAGACGTTCTTCATCAGCCGTAGACGCCCGCCCTCGGCTTTCGCTTCGGCAATCGGGATACGGTTTGCCACCATGTCATAAAGCAGGGTATATTCCACATACCCGTCCCGCAGCTCGCGGCTGACCAGCTCGCAGTACAGGCCGCTTTCCAGCTTGGTTTCCAGATGAAGCAGCGGTTCCTGATATTTCCCCATCGTGATTTCCACTTGAAAATGCAAAAGCCCGTTTTCCATGCGGTAATACATCCGTGGAAAACGGGCTATCTTCGTTTTTGTATCCGGACTGGGTAAATCCTTGAAAAAGCCGTCCTGCTTTGTCCGTTCGGCCTGCTCGTACCACTGATTTTCGAGCACCATGCGCGCCAGCTTTTGACGGTGCATGAGCTGCCGCACGACATCCGGGAATAGACGGTACAGCAGGACAAGCACTGTCCCAGCAACCGCCGCCGACACAATACTACTGAGCAGCAGATACGGCATATGCCAACCAAAGCCGCCGACGCCCAGCATGAACAGCCTGCGCCAGTCTGTTTGCAGGATGGTTTTCAAGTTGAGTAAAGCGAAAGCCGCAAGGAACACCGGAAGCACCACACAACAGGCAGACCGGAACACCAAATCCCTATCTGCCGGACGGATACGCTTGCCGCGATACCGGAAAAGCTTCATATCACTTACGCTTTCTTCTCCGGCGGGTTGTCCTTGCGCGGCTGGGCGGGCTGCCCGCTGTTCGGCGCAGAAGCCGGTTCGGGCTTGACCAATACGATATCCTCCGCCTTGATATACCAGTCTACATCTGCGTTGTCGCCGAACGTCGCGTGCGCCACAGCGCCGAATTTCGCGCCCACGAGGTCTACCACCGCATTATACGGATAGTCCCGGACCGGGACGCTGGCCGGGATACTCACCTGGATCATGCGGCCCTGCGTTTTGCTTTTCAGATCGTAGGTACGTTCTTTTACCACATCCGACCGCGTACCGTCCTCATTCTGCACATAGACCTCACGGCGCATGGAAGAAAAGCGCAGCTCACCCAGCGTAGGGACATGTCTCCCTGTAAATCCATTTCCGAATCTTGCCATAAACAATACCCGTCCTTTCTTCCTTACGCCTTGATGATATCATCCGCGTGGATAATAAAATCTATATAACCATTCCCGTTGATCGCGTAACCTTCCGCCGTCACCCACGGGTTGACAAGCTGCACCGGCTCCATATAGTCAAAATGTTTTTCGCCCGCCTGCGCCGGGATCACGACTTCGATATCGTCCGCACGCTGTACATCCGAAAACAGCTTGTACCGCCGCTGGACAACAACTTCCTGCCGCCCGACACGCTTTTTATCTTCACGGCTGGCCTGTTCCGGCCCGCCAAATTCCAGATTGCCAAGGTCTTTTTCCTTGTCCGGGACTACAAACAGTAAATTCATAATGTTACCTCCAAACTGCTGTTATGGTTTATTCTGTCATTACTTCTGCGATACCCGCCATGATATACTCCGCGCAGGGCAGGGCGATCGCGTTGCCGAGCGCAAAGCAGCGGGCATGGTTGCTGATGGGTTCATCCTTGCAGCCGTATGCCGTCCAGCCCTCGGGCAGGCCCATGAGCCGTTCACATTCCAAGGGCGTAAGGTCACGGATAAAACCGTCCTGCTCTTTTCCCTCATACCAGAATGCGAAGGGCTGACCTACACTGGCAAGCAAAGTTGGGAAGGGTTCGCCGTTTCTGCCGAAACACGTGCGGAAACCTTTTTGATCGCCCTGCTTTGCCATTGACCGCATCCGCCGGAGCTGGAAGGGACGCACGACGGGTACCTGCCGCCCTGCTTGAGCAGCAGGTATTCGATCTCCGCGGGCGGCGGGCAGCCTGCTTTCGCCGCAAGGCGCAGGATACGGGAGCATACTGCGGGGCTTAAATAATACTTCTGCGGCACGTTCTCCTGCAAAATCCGCCACGACGAACACCCGCCGCCTACGCTGCGAAAGAGCGGGTTCTCCCCAATACTGGGCGTCCATGAGCCGCCAAGCGGTATCAGCCCGTCCCCCTCGCACCATTCCGGCGTGCGCCCAGATACCACTATCAGGCATTGGAATCTCGGTACCTGTGAATGCGTGGAGCACGGCTGCAAAATCCAGCCGGTCATTTGACACAAAAGCTCCCGCGACGTTCTCCCAGACAGCGAAAGCTGGATACCGGTTATCTGTTGCATTCCTCATTTCCTCAATAATACGCATGGCCTGATAGAACAGGCCGGATTTACTGCCTGCCAGACCGGTACGGTTGCCGATCTGCGACAGATTTTGGCACGGCGAGCCGAACGTGACCACATCCACGGGCGGTATTTTGCCGCCGTCTATCTGCGTAATATCGCCCAGATGCAGCATTTCAGGGAAATGCCGCTTGGTGATGGATACCGGCGCTCTGGCGATCTCGCTGGCCCACACGGGGACAATGCCACAGCGGGACGCGGCGAGAGGGAACACGCCGATGCCGTCAAAGAGACTGCCGAGTTTAAGTGCGGACACGGCCGGACCTCTTGCGCCCCCGCGCCCGCACGCCGTCCATGCTGTTCCACTTTGGGGATTTCCCACGGATGCGGGAGAAGCAGTCACAGCGTTCGTCCGGGTCCAAATTCGCCCCGCAGTAGGGGCAGGTGTGATAGTACATAAGCTGTCCTCCTTTTGATGGTTGGTTGATGGCCTGCACAGATCCCGGCGGCGGGCGGGCATGGTGAGTGACGATCTCAGGGCATAAAAATAACCGCCCGGACAGGGCGGTTCGGTGGATTGTTCGGTTGTTCATAAACTTATTCTTTCTACATAATATTTTTGTCACACATGATTCACCTTGACAAAAAAGGCAATCTAAGATATCCTTTTATTAGAAAAAGCAGAATACAGAATTTTAACATAATTTCTAACATCAAAAGATATTTCAAAGGAGATTTGCTACATGGGTATGATTATTGAGTTTAATTGGTTTATGGTTGTCGCTAATGAAAATAAAATACTTGAAGAGCAAGAAAACCTATTCTATACAATAAAGAGTGAAAAACGCATTTATCCAATAGGTTTCCAAATTCCATTAATCGTTAAAGAACAGGGTTGCATCGGCATGATAAAAGTTTTAAAAACTGTTATTAATGAAAAAGAAACAAGGATTTATTTCAATAAAACTGAGTCTTTTGATATGAAGAGTGCAGTAGCCACTCATTACTATGAAAGATATTTAGATTTCAAAAAACGTGAGAAAGAAATAAATCCTTGATTCATATCACCATAATTATTATATCTGTGGCACCCTAATCTAAGTTTTTATGGTATATCATTGAGCTATGATATAAATTCCATAAAATTGAAGATCGGGGTGTCGTATTTTTAGATATGATGATGGAGGTCATTATGCTAGGAATGCGAGGATTTTATATCACTAAGGCCGAATATGATTCAATACGAAAAAATCTGGTATCTAACAACAATCAACTGATAAAAATTGCATTACAGAATCTTATTACTAAGTTAGAATATGGTCAACGTATGAATAATGTCTGTTCAAAAGATTTATGTGCAGTACTATATGATGTTGTTCAGAACGATGATTATAAAATCAGGAAATGGGCATATCACCTCATTGTTTACAAACAAAATCGTGCATTGGTAAATCGTTGCATTCATAACTTGAAATCTGGATTCGAAAAAGATGCAGAAAATATTAGTTGGATATTGGCGATTGTGTCAAGATCTTATAACTCGGATATGCTTCACGAGTTATATAAAAAATGTCCAGATACAAAAATATCACAGCAAACATATACTTTATGCTCTACCTTGTTTTCTTCAAATTCAAATATGCTTAACGCTCAAGAAATCAATCATATTGTTGATGGGGAAGATTTTCTGTCTAAAATGTGGTTAACCAAAGTTTTTGGCTGTAATTATAATCGACAAAAAAAGAGAGATTATTCGAATTTGATCAACGCTAACGTGATGAATTCTTTGTTGCAAGATACCAGCATTCAAAGATATGCTTTATGGGCCTTTTCTACTTTAGAAAAAGTCAATGTAAAAGTAATTGAAATCAATCCATATGATGCAAAAAAATTACCATCTAAAAGTCTAGCATGGTACTATACAGGATTATTTAAAGATGAAAATTATATTCAAGAAAATGTGGATCATATTATAAATATTCTTGAAGACTTTCTGATTTACCCTCAAGTTGTGCAAATGGGTATATTAAGAGGCATTTGTAGTGCACATTATCCATTAGGGGAAATGTTATATCCAATAGCAAGTGCATTTTTAGAATTAGATGAGAACGATGATAAACAGTTACCCTTGGTGATACTATTTATTCAAATTCTAATTGATCATGAAAAAGAAAGCGGGGAAATCACCAAAATATTGAAAGATTATAGCGATTCAACAACTTGTGATGAATTGAGAAGATTATTATGGTATCGTGAAGGGATAATCACGGAGGAATCTAATATGGGAATAGTTATCAACGGGAATGTTGGAAATATTCAAAATAATGAAGGAATATCAATGGCAAACCAAAATAATATTTTATTTTATACAGAATCCGATTCGACATTAAATCCGCAGTCTATTCAGCAAGATGTAAATCAAATAAAAGAAAAAGTCGTTGCCGGTGAATTTGATGGATATTTTGAAGGCGAAAACGATGAGTTAGAGGCGCTTTTTGAAAAAGTGCAATATGGATTTAATTCGGCAAAACGTAGCAACGTAGTTAAGGAAAAAGAGGTTCTGGAACTACTATCTAAAGTAGAAGTCGATTTAAGAGAATTGGCACATGAAAGTAAAACGGACAAGAAAAAATCACGATTCTCTGATATGCTATCAAAGGTTTCACAAATTTGCTCGATATCCGTCAACGCACCAAAGCTGTGGCCCTTGTTAAAAGATGCAGTGGATTTTATCAAACAGTTTTTGCATATTTTGGAAATTTAATCAATTTTTACACAGGGAGACTAGAGCCTTAAATCTTTATTTTAATGCAAACTCGCCCATCCCCATCTTAGATATACGGACGAGATCATCTAAAAAATGACATCAATTTCGTTAAAATAGTGTCATTTCATGTTAGCTGCTGCTGCCACCTGGATTTTGACACCACAAATGACACCAGAGATTTCGGCTACTATAATTTTGAAACGGCCTGAAACGGTGCTTTTCGTAGATCCTTTACACTGCATTATTGAAACTTCTGATTTCAAAATTACAGACTGTAAGCATTTTAAAGGGGAAATGCTATACTTTTGTTCTACCTTTGAACTTTTCGTATAATTGAAGGGAAACTGCTTTTGAAAAACTGCGGTTTCCACCCTCTTGTGAAACTCCCCTTTTCCCTATTAGCACGGCGAAAATCGGAGAGCGGCGACCGCTGCGAAATGGGGAACGGCAGTCGGGTTACCGCAGCGTATCTTTCGCAACCTATTCGCAGTTCACAGATAGCGTACTGCTACACAGACGGTTTACTTCCAGCAGAGCGCGGCATACCCGTGCCGCGCAACTCGTTAGCGCGTTGTTATAGACAGAACCTGCGAAGATAAATTGTACCAAACGCCTAAATTCGCAGGGGCCGTGCGCTATAACGCGCCAAAGGGTTGCGCGACACGGTTATGTCGCGCCTGCGCAGATGAAATCACATGTGTAGCAGAACAGTATCTGACACTGCGAACAGGTTGCGAAAGATACGGAAGAAAAAATCCTCTGCCGTACTCCTTTTCAAAGCGGTCACATGTCGGTAATCTGCGCCAGACTAACAAACAAGGGAAAGGCAGGAGTTCAAAGAGGAAGGGAAACCGCAGGTGTCCCTTCCTTTTTGCCCCGCGGCGGCGCCGCATCACCCAGCG
>NZ_QUMC01000038.1:0-20197 GCF_003481925.1 Butyricicoccus sp. OF10-2
TCCAAGCCGTTCCTGTACGACTACCAGAGTCAGGGTTGCTGTCCCCATAGGGGTATGAAATGTTTCCACGGCATGGAGGAGGTAGTGGCACACGACGACTAAGTTGCTGTCCCCATAGGGGTATGAAATGTTTCCGATATCATCGAAGTACAGGACGACTACTACGGTGTTGCTGTCCCCATAGGGGTATGAAATGTTTCGGCAAAACAGCATAAAAATAATGAAGCAATTCAGTTATTCAGCTGTTTTTCTGTAACTTATTATAATAATCACTGCAAAAATTTGATATTACAGCGCTATTACCGGTAAAATTAGCCGTTCATTGCGGTGTAAACCTGCCCCAAACCATCCCTTGCATAAGATTATATCACGCGATTCGCACCAACGCAACCAAAGGACCCGAGGGCCATTCCTATTGCATACGCCGGAACAGCCCTCGGTTCTTCGTTCAACTAATCCTATTGGGTTATCGCCTGTTTGTCTTACGACTGCGCGTCCAGATACTCCACCTCGACAAAAAAGCTCTTGACCTCGCCGCTAGTATCGGTGCTGAACCCGCTCTTTACCTTGCGGAAATCCTTACCGGCTACCATGCCGTCCACGACATTTCCTTCGTAGAAAGCGTTGTTCGCACCCCAGGAAATGAAGTCCTTCTCGGAGGAAACCGGCGTAAAGCCCGGGTCGTATGTGCTCGGCACGTCAACCGTGATGCGGGTCTCGCGGTTGCGGATACCCTGTTCAAACACCTCTTTCCACGCTTTGATACGGTTCTGCTCCCAGCGGTGATTGAGGATCTCCACGCTGGTCGTCATCTCGAACAGCATGTAGTCTATGTGGGTATAGTCCTCAAAGCTGTAATCGTCCGCATTCATGCGGTCGCAGGCGTACTTGATAGCCGCTTCCGAATAGTTCGGGCAGCTGTAGACGTAGTCCGCCGCTTCACCGGACTTGATCGCGCGCTGCAGCTCGAGGATGAGTTTCTCACCCTGTTCGGAGACCGACTGCGAGTTCTCGTCCTGCCGGCGCTGAATCTCCGCCTGAATGTCCTTGCGGAACACCGAGAAATACCACCGGTTGTCCTCGGTCTTCTGCGTTTTAGCCGTACCGCAGATGACGAAATCCTCACGAGTATTCAGTTGGGTCAGCTTTTCCCACGCCTTCTGCATCGGTCCATACTCATACTTGTCAGCAGGAATATAGATCTTGCAGGAAACGTCATCATTCGTCAGGGTTTCGGCGTTTCGCAGCGACTCGGTATCCTGATACGGCATCGCCGCCAGCTGCTGCTGCATCTGCGCAAGGATTTCATTGACTAGCGCGTTGTACTGCTCCTGTTCCTCCTGCTGCTTCTGCTCCTCGTCATTCAGAACGGTCGTGTTGTCGTACTTCGTGCTGGTGCACTTGCGGGACGCCGTCCACCCGGAATGATCGCGGGACATGAAGCTGTCGCTGCGCAGGAAGTAGTCGTACCGGACATAACCCTTGCGGTCAGGCGTCGGGTCGTCCCAAGTGGTATCCACATGGTACCACTCACCGTCGATCTGCACGATATCCCACGCATGGTTGCTGTTGCGGACGTATTCGACCGGAATACCCGCTTCTTCGAGCAGCATTTTATACGCATAGGCGTATCCGGCGCAGACCGAGGTATGCTCGAGGATAGCGCCGTACGCGGTGTACGAAATGTGCGGCATATTGCCGGAATACAGGCGCATATCGTACTCGTTGTTCAGCACCAGATAATCATGCAGCGCCTTCGCCTTGTCGTAGTCGCTCATATCGTCGGTGACAGCTTCGCCTACGATGATCTTGACCGCACTACGCAGATTCTTGTACTGTTCTCGCTTGATATTAACGTCTGCACCGTTCAGATACTCGTACTCGATCGTCAAGCGAGCAACCTCGTTATTGGTCTTGCGCGTGGTGTCGAAGGAGAAATGCCGATACGGACCATCCGGGTCGAACACATAGGCGTCGTCGATCGCTTGGTTGCACACCTTGTAGAAGGTATTCCAATCGACATGGTACTGCCGCAGGTCCACTTCCGTTGTGCAGCTGACGATTGCTTGATAGATGGCGTTGTACGCACCTTCCGCATCGGTGACGCACGGTGTCTCATGCGGCTCCCGCGTGTCCTCCGTCTTGTCTGATTCGACGATCTCCGGCTTGGTCTCTTCCTTCTTCTCGTCGAGCTTCGTCAGGTCGCTGACCGGCTTTTCAGTCACTTGAGGTGTCGGTTCCGGCGCAGGTTCCGGTTTTGTCGTCTGCGTGGAACCGTTTTTACTGCGGTACAGGAAGGTCGCTATCTCGGCACGGGTACACCCCTTATCCGGCGAGAAAGCGAACGCAGACGTACCGGTTGTTATGCCGCTGGCTGCAGCCCAGGAAACAGCGTTCGCGTAATACGCGCTGCTGCTCACATCCGCAAATCTGGCCATACTTTGCGGATTCGGACTGCCGACGGCTCTATGCAGGAACGTGGCGACCTGAGCGCGTGTTACCTGTTTGTACGGCGAAAATTCAGTTGCCGAGGTGCCGGATGTGACGCCGTTCTGCACGGCCCACAGCACCGCCTGATAGAAATAATCCTCCGGCGCTACATCTGTGAACGGATTGTTCCCGCTGACCGCAGGTGAACCGTTTGCCCGCCACAGGAACGTGACCGTCTGTGCTCGCGAGCACAGCTTGTCCGGCGAAAATCGGTCCTTGTCCGAGCCCGATGTAATGCCTTCGGAGGCCGCCCAATCCACCGCCGTTTTGTAATAAGCATTCGGTGAAACATCCGAGAACGCTTGCGCACTGACGGCGGACAGTGATGCGATGCACAGAACCGACGCGATACAGCTCCGTACTTTGAAAAAACGTTTTGCCATGAAAAATTCCTCCTTCTATGGCACTCTGGTGTGGATAATCTTCTGTCTCTATGAAAGGAGTAAAGAAATGCCGCCATCCCTTGACGGCATTTGCAGTATACCGCAAAAGTACCGTTCTGTTCTTTCAAAAACGATAGAAAACACGGGTACAAAAGCTGATTTCTCGGCTGCGGTTCCCTTGCGCATCAAGGCAAATGTGCTATAATTAAAATTGGTTTTTTGTAACATTTCAGGCAGGTGCGATTTCTATGGAAATTGAAAATTATCCTGCTGCATATATGATAAACTGGAAACAACACAAAAAGGGATTGGCAGGGAGAACGATGGCGAAAAAACAACAGCAGAGCATCGAACTGGATTATGAACAGAAACGCATGGCCAACCTGTTCGGCAAAAACCTGACCGAAGCCGATGGTGTGCGCCGGTTCTGGCCGAAGGCTGCCGGGCGGCGAATAAAGACGGCGGTGTATCCGATGCGGAGTTCTGGGAAGGGCTTTTTCTGCAGAGCAAAGTAAAAGGGAAATATGGCAGCAATCTCTTGAGGGAAAGCAAGTATGACGGCAGTCCGGATGAAGTACCGTCTGACCCATATTCCTCTATTGATTACCAGTGCACATTAAAATATCTGGCTCACGGTCATGAACGTGTATTCGATAAGAAAAAACCGGACGAGCACCCGAAAGATAGCGACAATTTCTTTCGCTATTTCAATTTGATGGGTGACAAACGGAATTATATCTCAAACTTGAAAACAGCGATTCATCTGCGAAACAAATACTCGCACGACACAATCGAGGGCATTCAAAACATCACAGCAGACAGCCTGAAGCAGGATATTCAGCTGTTGGAGCGCATTACCGTACCGCTGTGCAAAAGAGAAGATTTTCCGTTTGCGGACGAAATTCGCGCGTACTGGAAACGCATCGAAGAAGAGTACCACCGGAAATTCAGTGCGCCGCCGATCGACCTTGACGACGCTGCCTGCGTGGTATTCCGCACGGACGAGCTGACGCTGGAGCAGATTGCCGCCGTCAAGGATGTAATCCAAAGCTACAACATCAACGAAAAGGACGGAAAAATTTACGAATATCCGGACCGCACAAAGCTGGAAGAACTGCTGTCCTATACGGTGCTCCGTCCGCGCGGCAGCGAGGAAGAACGCAGGCAGCTTGCCGAGCAGACCGAAAAACGGTCGAAAAAGCGCCGTGAGACCACGGAAAAACTCGAAAAGCTCGATGAGACCGGCGATACCTCAGAGTTCGCCGAGAACAAACCGGATGAACTGCGTCTGCCGGAGGAGGTCAGCGCGGCTCTCCGTCCCGAGCGCCGTATGTTCAAGCTGGAGCAGCAGCTGCAGGCCGTTCTGCAGAATTTTGTGCTCACAGCGGATGAAACGCTGTTCGAGTCCGCAGTCGGCCGCCGCTATATCTCCGCAACGCTGCTGCCGCTGCTCGCAAAGGAGAAAAAGCAGCTCTGGCTGGATTCGTCCGTTATCGGCACGATGTTCTCCAAATTCCGCAGCAGCCGTCCGTCCGACACCGAAGCCTTCGACGAGGAACGGCGCCGCGCGCTGGAAAAGCTTCACAAGAGCGAAAAGAACGCCATCAAGGCTCTGCGAGCGCTCAACGAACACGGTCTCATCCGTGTGGTGTACAGCCCGACCACCAGCCGCAACAGCAGTGACAATCTGCGTGCCGCCGCTCTCCAGAACCCGACTACGCGCTTCTGGCTGCTGACCATGGACAAGTCCATGTCAGAAGCCGCTGCCGCGCTGCCCTGCCGCAACCTCGTCACGTCCAAGCCGATGGACGAAGCCGAACTGCTGTTATTCGGTGCAACCTGTCCGATGCTCTCCGAGATGAGAGACCCAAAATCCACACCGGCTCCCGCACCTGCACCGGCTCCCACAGAGCCGAAGGCGCCGCACAGCACAACCGGCACCGTGCTCAACGCCGCATGGCCAGACGGACACTATTCCGAAATTCGCTTACTGTCAAAGATCGGTGAAGGCGGTGAAGGCCAAATCTTCAATACCAATTCGCCGGAACATCTGGCGGCCAAAATCTACACCGGAAAGCGAATGAACACCGAGCGTAAGAACAAGCTGGACTACATGGTGCAGCATGATCCGCATATTCACGGTCTTTGCTGGCCATGCGCGATGCTGTACACGAAGGATGAAATCCCGGTCGGTTTCCTCATGCCGAGTGCCGCCGGTGTCGAACTGGCGCTGACCGTGTTCCATCCCGGCCGTGGGCAGCGCCGCATCATCGAGCGCGGCTGGACGCGCAAAAGTCTGGCACAGATCGCTGCCAATATTGCGTCCATCTTTGCGCAGATGCACAGCCACGATATTTTAATGGGCGATATCAATCCGCGCAACTTTATGGTCGCGCAGGACTGCAGTGTCAGCTTTGTAGACTGCGACAGCTACCAGATCGGCGCTTTCGGCTGTCCGGTCGGCACGGTGCGCTACACGCCGCCGGAACGCCATCGAGAGATGAAACGTCTCGGTAGAGTGGACTTTGGCTTTACCCGCACCATTCAGGATGAGCAGTATTCCCTCGCGGTACTGCTGTTTGAGATCCTCACGCTCGGCCGTGCTCCCTACGAGAGCCGCAACAACAACAATCAGGATGTAGTCGATGCTATTATTGCCGGTACATTTCCGTATCCCTACCGTTCGGACGATGAGGACCAGCCTGCCAACAGCAAACTCAACCCGCCTGTCGGCTTTTCGCGCTACATCTGGAGCCACACCACACGCCGTGTCAAAACGCCGTTCTACAACACGTTCACCAACAAAAAACGTTCGACTGCTGCCGAGTGGGCCGAGACCATGACCGAGTATGTCCGCCAGATCGAGCTTGGGCACAGCACGGACGAGCTGATCCCGAACTCGTACAAGGATATTTCCGATGTGTCCGAGGACGGCACCGAAATGGTCGATCTGGTCTGCGAGGACTGCGGAAAACCGTTCAATCTGGGTAAGGATGTATATGAACGCCGTCAGGCGAACCGTGAGCCCATGCTCTGTCTGTTCTGCTGGGATATCCAGCAGAATCTGAACCGCCAGACCTACCGCGTTACCTGCTCGGAATGCGGCAAGGAATTTGCCACAACCTCCGGTAAAGTCCTGAGCCTTCAACGCAAGAACAAAGACATTCTGTGCCCGGACTGCCTGAGCGCCAAACACTGTGACGACTGCGGCGCTTTTATCTACAACCGCAGCGTGGCTCAGATCCGCGAGATGCGGATGAAAGGAAAATCCGTCTGGTGCTCCAGCTGCCTTGCCAAGCATTTGGGAACCCGATAACCGCCGTGCACGAAAGGAGAAACCACTATGGCTTCCAGTAAAAAACCCAAATATCCGGTAGAGACACCGGAGGAAAGCAAGATCAGCCTTACGGAACTGGCCAACAATCCGGAATCGCGCACGCCGATCATCGTATGCGTGGACTGCTCGTATTCCATGCTGCAGAACGGCCGTCTGTACAAGATGATGGAGGGTCTCGAACGCTTTCGCCGGGAACTGGAGAACGATCCGATCGCGGCGGATTCGGTTGAGCTGTGCATTGTCAGCTACGGCGGAACCTCGGCCCGTGTAGAATGCGATTTTGAGTCGCCTGACCGGCTCAAAATTCCGGAACTGCACGCCGACGGTGAAACGCCGCTTGCCGACGCCGTGTTCACCGCACATACCATTCTGCAGCGGCGTCTCGAGCGGTACAACAAGGTCGGTGTCAGCCATTACCGTCCATGGCTCGTCCTGATCGGAGACGGCGACGAAAGCCAGTCCATGCGTGATCTGGACAAGGCCGCCAGGCTGCTCAAGACCGAAAGTGACGAAAAGCACCTCAGCGTGCTGTGCGTGTCGGTCGGCGATGCGGATAAAGCGGAGTATACGTCGCTCGGCAAACTGTCGCCGGACGGTCAGGTGCAGTATCTGAACGACCTGCGCTTTATGGACTTTTTCGGCTGGCTGAGCCGCAGTATCCAAAAGACCAGCCGATCGCTCAGCGGCGAGGAAGTCAAGTACGATCCTACCGCTGAATGGGGTGAAGTAAAGACCGTTTACAAGAGGTGAACCGTATGGAATTCAAGATCAGTTTAGCAAGGGTTACCGGCTCGGACCATAGTCTGCATAACATCCCCTGTCAGGACAAAACGGCGGTATTCGCCGGTGATGATTACACCACGGCTGCACTTGCAGACGGCGCCGGAAGCCGTCCGTACAGCCACATCGGTGCAGAACGGGCAACCGTTGCGGTTGCAAGCAAGCTGAACGTACGCTTTGAAGATTTTTGGGAATACGAACCGCACATGGTCGCAACCGGTGCATGGGTCGAAGCCACCAATGCCATGCTGAACGAACCCTATTCGCTTTACGATCAGGCGTGCACGCTGCTGTTTGTTGCCATCGCTGAGGACGGCCGCTATATCTCCGGCCACATCGGAGACGGTGTGCAGATTCTTGTAGAGCCGAATGGCGAAATGCGCACATTCAGTCCGCCGGAAAACGGCGAATACGAAAACGAAACCTGGTTCATCACCGGCGACGATGCGGTCGAGCATCTGCGAATTCAGAAGGGCACGCTCCAAGCCGGCAGCACGCTGCTCATGATGAGCGACGGCACGGCGAAAAGCCTGTACCAGACTTCGACCGGCGAGCCTGCTCCGGCCTGCCGGACCATTGCACGCTGGCTGAAAGAGAAGGAAGAGGACGAGGTCAGCTTTCTGCTGGAAAAGAACATGAACGAAGTGTTCTGGTCCCGCACCTCGGATGATATGAGCCTGATCGTCATTCGGGTGCAGGAAAAGCAGGAGGGCCACACGGATCCCAATCTGCTCAAACTCTGAGAGAAACGAAAAAAGGATGGGTTATGGGTAAAAACATCACAGGACGGCGACAGTACGAGAGCATTCGCAGCCTGCTCAGTCATATCTACTTATACGGCTTTTTCTCGCGCGAGGATTTTGAAGCAGCGAATATCATCAAGGTCAAATCCTACGATCAGGAATTGCGGCTGATCTACGATATCTTCCCGAAGGATGAACAAAACGCACTTGTCCGCGGCGGCCGTAAGTACCCGCGGATGGAACGGCTGTATACCGAGAGCGGAAAATACGGTCTGTCCGGCAGCTACTCGCTGTACACGATGGACGAGCAAAAGGAGCTGCCGCTGACGCTCTCCATGCTGAACGGTCTGGCGCAGAAGCCGGCTGCCGCACCCGAACTGTGCAGCCGACTCGAAAAAGAGGGTAAAAGCGATGCCGACGGCAGTTCGCTGTATAACTGGGTGCTGCGCCACCTGAAAGACCTGGCGAGCACCGGTTATCTGTGCAAAAACGGCAGCCGGTTTGCCGTCTCGCCGGACATCCTCGGCATTCTGTCCGAGGATGAGCTGATGCAGTTCGAGCATTTCGTCACCTTTGCTTCGGGTGTCGGCTATCCTCGCGCAACCGGATATTTTATCTGCGAACAGGTGGCAAACGAGCGCTATCGCCGCGGCGATACGCATGAGCATCCGTCTCCTTTCCTGCTGCGCCATAACACAAACGCCAATATTCTGGACGAGGATCTGGTCTATCAGCTGCTGGATATCATCGCGCAGCACGCCGAAGCGGAAGTCAAATGGGACAGGCTGAAAACCGAAAAGGCCGTGCAGGGACGTGTCAAGCCGGCGGCAGAAACCGTAACGCTACTGCCTGTGGCCGTTCGCATCGACACCCGGCTGGGCCGCTGGTATCTGCTCGGTATGCGCGGCGAAATGCCGACGATGGTGCGGCTCGGCAGCATCCATGCGGTGAAAAAGGGCAAACCGGTCTCCGAGGAGGTCTGGGAACACGCGGTGCAGACGGTTGCCGACACCTTCACGCACACCGGCTGCTCGGGCCGCATCACCTACGGCGATACAACCGAGGTCCGTGCCGAACTGCATTTTGACAGTGCACCCGGTATGCGCACCCAGTTTGAACGCGAGATACGGCAGGGACAGATCATCGAACAGGACGGGCAGGAATACTACTGCGCTTATGTCAACGATCCGGGTGAACTGGTGCCGTTTTTGCGCTCCTTTGCGCCGTGGCTGCGCATTCTGCCCGGAGAACACGATCTGGACAGCCGGATCTCGTCCCAGCTGACACAAATGCTCGAAAATCTGGAGAGAAATATGCCGTGAATTTGTTCCATAAATACTATAACCGCGCCTTTCTTCTCGCGCTGGAGCTGCTCGCGCGGCTGCAAGGCGGTCAGACAGTTTCCGTCCGCGAAGCCTTTGAACTGGCGAGAAAAAAAGGGCTTACCGAAGCAGATTCGGTCATAAAACCGCTGCTCGATTACGAAATTGTCCAGCGCGCGGACAACCGCTATTATCTGAACCTTAACTACCGCAAACTGCGCCTGCCGATGCAGCAGACTGAAAAACAGTGGCTCTCGTACATGCTGGCCATGCCGGAGGCGCGGCTGCTGCTCGAGGAAAACCTGTACGACCGTCTGTCGGAGTTCTGCGGCGGCAGCGATTCGTTTGACGCAATACAGCGTTATGCGCCGCATGCTGCACCGTGTAACCTGCAGGAGCAGGAGAAAATTCGGACGCTGCTCCGTGCGATACGGGGTCGGCAGAACATCCGCTACCGATTCCGCACCCGGGATGACAAAACGCCGCAGACCGCCTCCGCTCTGCCATGGAAGCTGGAATACAGCGCGTTTGACCGCCGTTGGTGGCTGATCCTCTATTCCGAGGAGCAGGACCGTACGATCAAAGCCAAGTTAGAGAACATCCTCGAACCGGAACCGATGCAGACGAGCGATGTGCCGGAAGAGAAGATCGAACAGGCGATGGAACGCCTGCTCATGCCCGAACCGGTGCGGCTGGCCGTCAAACCGGAAAAGGGAGCCGTCGAACGCTGTTTTCTCGTGTTCGAGAACCAGCAGTTCGAGGAAACGCGGCAGACCTCGCACGATATGGTGCAGCTGTCCTTCCGGTGGTATCGGTTTGACGCGCATGAGATCGTTCGGCGGCTGCTGTATCTCGGCCCAATGGTGCAGCTGCAAGGACCAAAGGTGCTGCAGGAGGAGCTTGCGGCAGTACTCCGAAAAGCACTGTCTGAAAATACAGAAACAAGGGGGAACATCCAATGAACAGAGAAGATCGTTTTTATGATCTGATGGAAGAAAACACCGATGACGCCAGCATTCAATATGAGATCGGCCTGTGTTATCTGAACGGCGACGGCACGGAGAAGGACACCGCCGAAGCCGAAAAGTGGCTGACACGAGCCGCAAATCAGGGACACGAGCAGGCGAAAGCGCTGCTCGAAAGCGGCAATCATGGCACGCCGGAGAAACCTGCGGAGACCGACATCCTCGAACTGTGCATGAAAGCCGAGGAAGGAGACAAGGACGCGCAGTACGCGGCAGCGCGGTACTTCATGGCGCACGGTATGGCGCAGACCGAAGCAGACCGCTATCTGAAAGCCGCGGCTGACCAGGGCAACGGGCAGGCGTGCGACGAACTCGGCGAAAGCTGCTGCAGCAGTCGATGAACTGCGACAACCAGAACGACCGATTCGAGAAGGAAAAACAGGCGATCCGGTATTTCAAAAATGCGCTTGACTGCGGTATTCCGCATGCGGCAGAACGGCTGGCCGACTGCTATCTGAACGCACGCGGTACGCTGCAGAACGACCCGGAACAGGCCGAGGCGTATTTTGTCAAGGCCGCCGAGCTGTACGCACAGCAGGGAAAGCCGATGGCGCTGGTCGAGCTGGCCGAGCGTTACGCGGTCGGCAACGGCGTGCCGGAAAGCTACGGTAAGGCACTCAGCTACGTCAAGCGCGCGCAAAACGCCGGTGTGTCCGATGCGATGGAGCAGTTCAGCAGCGATGTAGAGAACTATCGCGCAGCGCAGCAGCGTGATGCCGAGGAGAAGGAGCGGCAGAGGCAGGAAGCCGAAGCCGTCAAGCAGCGCGAGGCCGAGGAAAAAGAACAGCAACGTCAGGCGGCCAAAGCCCAAAATCAAAAGCGTTATGATGAGATTCAGCAGGAATTGCAGGAATGGGAAAACAAACTGCAAGAGCTGCGAGTAACACGCGCGCAATCGCAAAAGTTTGAACGCGAAAATGTGCATAAATGGCTAACCATGCCGCATGATATCAGCACACCGCCGGGAAAGGCTCAGAGAACCCTTTTGGTCATCGGTGCAGTAGTTTCAGCAATAAGTATGCTGGGGCTTGTGCTGCTATCCTTCCAGTCTGGCAACGGCACCAACGCGGTTATAATCAGCCTGTGCGAGATTCTCAGCGGTATATTTATGTTTAAGTTTTGGCGTGAAGGAAGCATCCGCCGCTATATTTCGGAATTTATCTTCCTGTTTATGACGCTGATGTTCTGGGGTGTATTGCTTCCGCAGGACCCGGACGCAGATAATGTAGGTATGATGATGCTTGCATGGGCATTTGTTATTCTTCTGGCCATGCTGTGGAACATCTTCCAGACGGTGCAGAAGATCCGGAATCTCAAAAATCATTCGGCGAATGTTGACCGTAACAACCAGCTAAAACAACTGCTGAACACGCAGATCAAGGAAGCACAAGAAAGGATTTCCGCGCTGCAGCAGGAGATGCAGACCATATTGAACGACCTGTAATAACAGAAAAACAGCCTGACCTTATGGTCAGGCTGTTTATTTTACGAAAAGATATGTAATACCTGGCTTCCAGCATACCAAATTAACGCTACAACAATAAACAGCAGTATACAGCCGCAGGAAGATTCGTCTTTATCTTTTGAACCTATCAGGGAGAAAATACCACCAAAGATAAACATCAGCACTTTGCAGATGCCGCCAGCGATCTGACCCAAAATCTCCAACACGCGGTCCAGATAACGATAGAACGTATCTCTTATTTGCTGCTTTTGGCGTTCGCTATGTAATTTCTTTGCAGCAGCGTCAATTTCCTCCTGCCGCTGTTTGGTCTCCTCCTCCCGGCGCTTCCTCTGCTCGGCTTCGGCAGCTGCCTGCTGTTTCTGTTCCTCCGCCGCGATAGCCTCCTGGTGCCGCCGCTGCTCGGCGGCCAGCTGCGCCTGCTGTCGCTGCCATTCGGCGTGCGTTTCTGCCTGCCGCCGCTCCTGTTCTGCGCGTTCCTTCTTCTTCTGCTCGTACTGTGCGAGCCTTTCGTCAAATTGCGCACGCGCGTCCGTCATACCGGCTTGCTCGGCCTTTCGCACCCAGCTGAACGCCTTACCCAGACTTTTGTCAATATCTTCCCCTTCGGCATACCGGAGTGCTAACCGAAGCATCTGTTCTGCCGCCTGCTCTGGCGTAGCAAACCGAACCGCGCGTTCAAAATTCTTTTCCGCCTGTTCGCGGTCGTGCGCTACGCCGAGTCCGTACAGGTAGCACTGCGCCAACAGCTCAGCTGCCGGCGCACAGTTGCAGTCCACTGCGTTTTTCAGTATGGAAACCGCCTTCTGATAAGTAAGCTGCTCGCCATCCTGTCCACAGCCGTCATGCAACGGCAGCGGAAGCATAGTTTTCGCCAGTTCGTAACAAGCCATCGCATGACCCTGCTCGGCCGCCATACGCAGGTAACGCTGTGCTTCGGAGCGATTATTCTCCAGAAACTGCATTGCCGCTGCATACTGCGCATCCGCATCTCCCTTTTCGGCGCGCAGACACAGTTCCGGCAGGCTAACATTCTCGGTATTCGGAGATTGATCGGCAATACTGTCCTTCCCCAGCATCTCCGCTGCCGCTGCATGCCCCAGTTCGGAAGCACGGCGGAAATACGTTTCTGCTTTCTGGGTATCCTTATCGGTTCCGTCGCCGTTTAAATAGCACAGACCGATCTGATACTGCGCTTCCGCATCGTTTTCATCGGCCTCTAACAGGTCGTAAAAGCGTTCTTCTCTGTTTTCGTCCATGTCGTTCCCCCGTGATGTACTGTATTGTACGGTATTGTCCTTAGTATACCATATTTTCCGAAAAAATGAAACACAGACATAGACCCAGCTGTCAGCGGTCCATGGCTGTGTTTTCTATTGTTTTTGAAATCTCCGATGGATATCCCGATGCTATACTATGTACATCAGCTGAAAACAAAACAACTTTTAAGGAGCGATTATTATGTATTTCATTGATCTTTTCAAACGAATCCTGCGGAAATCCAACATTTCTCTGATCATTTACCTCATCCTGAACGTCCTCATCATCAGCGGCTGCTCCGCGCTCGTGTTCTACTCCAGCAATGTTCCTGTGCCGGTCGGACTGCTCATCGGCGCCGTCCTTTATGCGCTGTCCCTTGCGGTTGCGCTTTCGCCGTTCGGCGAGTGGCTGCTGCGTCTGCAGACCGGCTGCAAAAAAATCTGCCGAACCGATTACCTCAACTACATCATGCCGCTGTTCCGCGAGGTGCACGAGCGTGCACGCGAGCTTGACCCGTCCATTCCCGCAGACGTGCAGCTGTTCATGAACGATGATAAGTCCGCCAACGCCTTTGCCACCGGCCGCAAGACCATCTGCATTACCGAAGGACTGCTGCGCATGCCGCCGGAGCAGATCAAGGCTGCACTCGCTCACGAGTTCGGCCACATCGCCCACAAGGACACCGACCTCATCCTGTTCGTCACCATCGGCAACATGATCATCACCACCGTTCTCCTGCTCCTCCGCTTGTTCATCAACTTCATTCACTGGGGTGCCGATCTGGCGGCGCTGCTGATCGGCGGACGAGACGGCGTATTCGCACTCGTGATGAACTCGATCTGCCACGCGATGATGATCCTGTTCGTCGGCTTCTGCAGTTGGGCGTGGAGCGGCGTCGGCACCGCCCTCGTCATGCACTCGAGCCGTTCCGCCGAGTACGAAGCGGACGAGTTCGCGTTCCATCTTGGCTTCGGTGACGCACTCTGCGCACTGCTTGACCGCATCGGTGGCGAACGCGAGACCGGCCTGTTCGCAAGACTCGCCAGCAGCCATCCGGATAAGAACAGCCGCATTGCTCACCTGCAGCAGCTGGGCGCTTACACGATGCCGTTCCGCAACTGAGCGGACACTGATTTGAAAGGAGAATTATCATGTTGTATACCGTAGAAAAGAAATTTGCCGAGCACCTCGAAGAGACCGTTAAGAAGTATCTCATCTTCATCGACACCTGCAGTTTAATGAATGAAAACGCCGATCAGTTCTGGGGCAACATCATTCCCCTTCTCCTGCGCGAGAACAAGCAGATCATCGTGCCGCTGCAGGTCTGCCGCGAGGTGGAAAAGCACGCGAAAGCGCCCGAACATGTCGATCCGCGCCGCAGTCAGCTGGCCCGCAAAGCGCTCAGCACCATTGACCGCCTGCAGAAAGCCAACCTCATCACCATCTACGGCGATGACAACGACCGCCTGTTCGCGGACAACGTGTTCCAGACCGTCTTTACCCGGTTCCGTCTGCGCTACGATCTGCTGCTCATCACGCAGGATCACAATCTTGCAGCCGATATTATGAACATCCGCAGCAGCAAGGCGGTAAACGGCGTGCGCAGCATCCGCGTTGAGCGCATCACCGAGAACGGATGTCTCGGCATCTTCGGCAGACCCAAACGCCGTGAAACACCGGTAAGCAGGCCGGAGACTGCAGCCGCTCGCCGAACGGCTGCTGTGCCGCCGGACGACTGCTTCCGGCTGGCCGACAAGGTGAAATCCTGCGCCTGCAACTGGACGGTTTCGTCCGTTCCATCCGAAGGTGCGACTGTTACCGCGCTGTACGACAGCAACCGCAAGAACATTCAGCTGTGCCGCAAGATCACCTCCGGCGGTGAAGGCACGATCTACCAGACCAACATTCCCGGCATGGTCGCCAAGATCTACAAAAAGGAAAAGCTGAACCGCACCCGGCACGAAAAGCTGTGCCTGCTGGCGCGCAAGAACCTCAGCTGCGACGGCGTTTGCTTTCCGCTGGCGCTGCTGTACGACAAGGAATACAACTTCGTCGGCTATCTGATGCGGCAGGCGCACGGACGCGAGCTGCAACGGTGCGTGTTTCAGCCGCAGCTGCTCAAAAGGTATTTCCCGAACTGGACCAAGCAGGACACGGTGACGCTGTGCATCACCATCCTGAAAAAACTGAAGTACCTGCACGACCGCAACGTTATCCTCGGCGATATCAACCCGAACAATATTTTGGTTGTCTCCCCGACCGAGGTGTACTTTGTCGACACCGACAGCTACCAGATCGAAGGATTTCCGTGTCCGGTCGGCACCATCAACTTCACCGCACCGGAGATCCAGCGCAAGGACTTCTCGACCTTCCTGCGCACCATTGGCAACGAGCGTTTCGCCGTTGCGACGCTGCTGTTCATGATCATGCTGCCCGGCAAGCCGCCGTACTCCCTGCAGGGCGGCGAAAACCAGGTTGAGAACATCTTAAACGGTGATTTCGCCTACGCCTCCGGCGAACGCTGCTCCGGCAAGGCTCCCGAAGGGATGTGGCGCTTCTGCTGGAGCCACCTGCCGCGCTACCTCAAGAACGACTTCTATGAGACCTTCCGCAAGGGCGGTCTGCACAGCACCGAGCAGACCCGTTTCAGCACGGATGTGTGGCTGCGCAAGTTCGAGTATTACCTCGACCTGCTGCAGAGCGGCAAGCTGTGCGAGCACGACAGCATGTCGATGGAGCTGTTCCCGACCCGGCTGAAAAAGAACCCGCACGTTGCGTACATCAAGTGCCGCATCTGCGGCAATGAAGTGCCGGCTGACAAGGCGATGGAGGGCATCTGTGGTGACTGTCTGAACAAGGGCGAGACCTATCACTGCGCCGAGTGCGGGCAGGAGATGGTGTACAAAAACTACCACAAGTACATCAAAAAAGCGCCGAGACGGACCGTGTGCCCGGACTGCTATCACAAGAAGAACGCCGTCTACACGACGCTGCTCTGCGCGGACTGCGGAAAGCCGTTCTCCATCACCTACGGCGAAAAGGAATCCTACGACAAGAAGGATTTTCATCTGCCGCGCCGCTGCAAGGTCTGCCGGACACGCCGAAGCGGCTCGATTTTCAGCGATATTCCCTATCAGATGCCGCGTGAAGAGAAACCGCAGACCGATGAGCCGATCAAATCCGACCGCTCCTCCTTCCTCTCCGCACTGGAGAAGTGGTTCCGCATGTAACCTGTTCCCTAACCTAAACCCAATCCGCTAAAGGAGTGTTTTCTATGTATACTACCGAAAAATATCTGTTTGATTGCAAAAACCTGGTCAGCAACCCGTCTGCCCGCGTTCCGGTGTGCCTGTGTCTGGATGTCAGCGGCTCGATGGACGGCCTGCCCATTCAGGAACTGAACGAAGGTGTTCACCAGTTCTATCAGGCCATCAAGGAGGACGAGACCGCGCTGTACGCCGCTGATATCTGCGTTATCACCTTCGGCGGCACGGAGCCGGTCTGCCTGCGGGATTTCTCCGGCCTCGACCAGCAGCCGGAGGTGCCGACGCTCTCGGCTGGCGGCATGACGCCCATGGGAGAGGCTATCAACCTGGGGCTTGATCTGCTCGAACGCCGCAAGGAGCAGTTCCGCAGTGTCGGCGTGGACTACTTTCAGCCATGGTTCGTGCTGATGAGCGACGGTGCACCGAACGGTGCTGCCGACCAGCTGGCACGCGCCAAACAGCGTATGGACAGCCTTGCAAGAGACAAAAAGCTATCCGTTTTCCAATCGGCATCGGCGCCCATGCCGATATGAAGGCGCTGGCCGAATTTTCACCGATGCGTTCGCCGCTCAAGCTGAAAGGACTGAAATTCCGCGAGTTCTTCGAGTGGCTCAGCCAGAGTGTTTCCACCACATCCCAATCCATCGCCGGTGAGAGCATTTCCCTCGACTTTGAAGGTATCAAGGGCTGGGCCGAGCTGTAACAGAAAGGAGCGATCACATGTGGAGATCGGTATGCTGTGCCATGCAGGGCAGCGGACACAAGAAAAGCGGCGTACCCTGTCAGGATAAGACCTTCCGGCTGGACAAAAACGGCGTGCATGTCATTGCGCTGTCGGACGGCGCCGGTTCGGCTCGGCTGTCGCATTTCGGCGCGGAACGAGTGGTCCGAGCCGCCGCTGAACTGGTCGCGGACCGGTTTGCTCAGTATCAGGAATGCGAGGATGCCGAAGCCGTCCGGCAGGAGATACTCTCAGTCCTGCGGCATGAACTCGCCGAAGAAGCCGAAAAGCATAGCTGCGAAATGCACGATCTCGCCTGCACGCTGCTGCTGGCCGCCGTCAGTGGAGAACGGTTTCTGCTGGTGCATATCGGTGACGGCGTGATCGGGTATCTGGATGGCGATACGCTCAAAGTAGCGTCCGTTCCGGACAACGGCGAGTTTGCGAATGAGACCACCTTTGTCACCTCGGACAAGGCCGCCGAGACCATGCGGCTGTTCAAGGGCGAACTGCGGGACAAGGCCGCATTCGTGCTGATGAGCGACGGCACCGAGCACAGCCTGTATCACAAGCCGAGCCGCGCGCTCGCGGATATCCTGACCGATGTGATACAGCGCGCGTGTCTCATCCGCGCCGATGTGCTGCAGCGGCAGCTTGCCGACACGTTCGCTTCCGTGGTCTGTCCGCGCACGCAGGATGATTGCAGTATTGCCATTCTCGCACGTCCGGGAAAGGCGCTGCGCATCGTCGACCAGCTTAGTGTCGAGGAACGCCGACGGTTGTATCATATCCAGCGCGCAAGGGCACATACGGCGCGCAGGATCAGGCGGTATGATGCGATGCTCGTGTTGCTCGAGCAGCCGCATAGCCTGCGGCAGATCGCGGTGAAGATTCATCTGAACCCGCGCTATACCAAGCAGCGGCTTGGGCAGCTCGAGCAGCTTGGGCTTATTGAACAGGCGAACGGCTGGTATCAAAAAGCGTGATAGAAAGCAAAAAAGCATGCTATATGCATGCTTTTTTGTTTTTGTTGCTGTCCCCCGCAGGGGCGCGAGTTGTTACTATTTATTGTTATTATAACACGAGGTTCGCACCAACTCAACCGCTGCTGCACATCCTCTGCCGCACGGCAGTGAAACCTTAAAAATGTGATTTATATGCAATAACTCGCTCATAAAATGTGAACAGACTAATAATTCTCGCTTTAATTTTGTGCGGGCAATTGCATTTCTTCCTCTGTCGGGGTATAATACCCTCATAAGAGGTGAACCCAAATGCTTTATCTAAAACGCAAAATCGACGCTTTTCTGTCGGAATGGAAAGCAAATCCGGATAAAAAGCCGCTTATCGTCAAAGGGCCGCGGCAGGTCGGCAAGACCGAATCCATTCAGCGCTTTGCCGCAGAGAACTACACGAGCGTTATCATGATCAACTTCGTGGAGGAGCCAAAGTACAAAATGATCACCGTGGACGGCTACAAAGCGGCGGATATCATCAAAAATATCTCGCGTATAGACCCGTCTAAGCGGTTTATTGAGGGTGAAACCCTGATTTTCTTCGATGAGCTGCAGGAGTTTCCCGATATTGCGACCGCGCTCAAATTCTTCAAGATCGACGGCCGGTTCGACGTCATTTGCAGCGGTTCCATGCTCGGCATTAACTACCGCAAGATTGAGAGTAACAGTGTCGGCTACAAGACCGATTACGAGATGTTCTCGCTGGATTTTGAGGAATTTTTGTGGGCCGGCGGCTACGACGATGCCTTTATTGACGATATGCTGACGCACATGCGCACGCTGACACCGTTCAACGAACTGGAAATGTCGGTCTGCAGCGAGCTGTTCCTTAACTACTGCATTCTCGGCGGCATGCCCGCTGTTGTCCGCGAATTCATCGAAAAGGGCACGTTTGAAGGCTCACTCGAAACCCAGCGCCAGCTGATCGCGGACTATAAGGAGGATATCCGCAAATACGCGGACGGCATGGACCAGACCCGCATTTTGAACGTGTTTCAGCACATCCCGGTGCAGCTTGCCAAGGACAACAAGAAATTCCAGATTTCCAAGGTCGCATCCGGCGCGCGTTTCCGCGATTACCGCGGCTGCATTGAGTGGCTGAACGATGCCGGCATGGTCAACATCTGCTACTGCCTGAATTTCCCGGAACTGCCGCTCAAGGGCAATTACGACGAGACAAAGTACAAGCTGTATTTTGCGGACAGCGGCCTGCTCGTTGCCATGCTGGATGAGGAGGCGCAGGAGGACTTGCGCGCCAACAAAAACCTCGGCGTGTACAAGGGCGCACTGTATGAGAATGTAGTCGGTGAAGCGCTCGTCAAGGCCGGGTATCAGCTGTATTACTACAAGCGCGAGGATTCCACGCTCGAGCAGGATTTCTTCGTCCGCACGGCATCCGCGCTCATTCCGGTCGAGGTCAAGGCCCAGAGAGGCACGGCGAAGTCTCTGCGCACGCTCATCGCCAGTGATAAGTATGAGGATATTCACTATGGCATCAAATTTACCGCCGGGAATGTCGGGTTCAGTGACGATATTTATACGTTCCCGTACTTTTGCGCGTTTCTGCTCAAACGGTATCTGGCGGGTGAGCAGAGTGGGAAGTTGTAACTTTGTGATGTTGTAACTTTATGACTTTGCGCTCTGATCGGTATAGAAAAAAAGAGAAACTGCAACCGCAGTTTCTCCTTTTTTCATTACTTATTTGCTGCCTTACAGCCGATATAGAAACGTCATAATCTGCGCTCTGATGCAGTGCTGGTTCGGCGTCACAGTGAGAGCGGTCGGTTGATGGTAAACGCCCCGCTGTCAGATGCCAAATCGCTTACCGCTTCAAATACCGAGAGTGTCAACTGACCGCTATCTCGTCTACAGTTTGAGTCTAAGCAAATAACATAAATCTCCTCGGAACCATACCCTATATTCTATCCGTCTAATCCGAATATAAATCGTTCTAACGTATGAGATGGAAGGTGGATGTGACGCTGTAAATCAATAGTATATAACTTTATAGCGTTGTAAAGTTATAACTTTTATTTAGATAAATATTTTATAAAATACAAATTCCGACAAAATACGCCTTATTTTGTCGGAATTTCTTGCATATAAAGTTCTAACGTTACAACTTTACAACGTTACGCAAAAAACTGATCGAGTGCCTGCCGTACCAGTTCGGACATATCGCAGTCGCGGTGGAAGGCTGCCGCCTTGAGCTGCTTATGCTGCTCCGGGCGCAGACGCACGGTCACCTGCACGGTGGAGGCTTTCTTCTTCTCCGCAGTCGGCGCGGCAGCGGTTTCCTGTGCCGGCTGCGGCTCCTCGTCCTTGCGGCCGATCATATTCTTGAACATTTCCTCTGCGCTGAGTCTTGCCATTACTGTTCCCTCTCCTTCTC
>NZ_QUMC01000039.1:0-19437 GCF_003481925.1 Butyricicoccus sp. OF10-2
ATATTCATGATATTCATGTTAATATTGTATTTTTTTCTTAGATAAAGGTTTTCCCGGAATTACGAAAGTTATAGCAATTCTTTCTTCGCAAAAAATTCTCCGCGGCACTCTCCCATCCTGGAAGAAAAGCCGCGGAGAAATAAATATATTTTCGGTGCCAATACAAAGATCATTAATCTTTACACCACTTTGCTTTTTTCAATGAAAAGATCGGAGATTACTATACAGAAAAGCGACAGGCAATGGTATCCAGTATTTTTCTTGGCGAGGATAGATTAGATGGTTACGAAAGTGGAGATAGAAGCTCATGCGTATAGCGAATTTATTTGGGTAAGGTTTCTGCAAAAAAATCACTAAGCGATATATCCAGTGCCTCGCAGATACGCTCTATGGTATCCACACTTAGCTGATTACCGCGTTTCTTAGCAGTGCGGATTGTGGCTTCGGACAAATCACATATTTTAGAGAGCTGACAAAGGGTAAGTCCGCGTTCGTCAGCAAGTTCCTGCACACGGCTAATAGTATTCAAGTCAAGGACCTCCTCTGAGGTTAATTGGAAATTAGTTCAGTACACGGCCTACAATAGAAAATCTAACTAATGGAGATACGAGCTTCGGCTCGTATTTTTTATTGTACGAAATCAGAACAGACTGCATATGGAGTGTGCCGTCACTGTCAGTAAAATCGTAACGTTCGGCTTCACAAGGTTCCTGCTCATCATACATCTTGATGTAGCCGTCGCCGTCATACATAAAGATGCCGACCTCGCCTGGGGACAGTTCACTGCATTCCTGAATCCATGCGATTTGACCATCGTGATAAACCGGCTCCATACTATCGCCGCAGACACGAACACCAAAATCAGCACGGTCAGGGACTGCACTCTTTGGAAAAGAAATAGTTTCAAAATTCTCTTCATTGAGAAATGTACCAGTACCAGCCGAAACGGAAAGCGTGCTGATCGGCATATCAATGCATTCCTCTTCATAGGAGTGCCTAGCAACGACTCTGTATTTTCCGGTAGCTATCAGATCGTCACGATACTCGCGCAGCTTCCGTAATCCTTCTGGGTTAAGATGTGCGGCAGCACGGGTGAAGAAGGAGATATTTTCGTCTATGCCAAGAGCCTGCATAACGGCAATGAACTGATAGATGTTCGGAACAGAAGCTCCTGTTTCCCATTTGCTGATAGAAGCGTTGGTTATAGATATACCATAGATTTCAAGCAGTATACGCAGATCGGTCAGACTCATTTTATTTGCAGCACGGAAATCTGCAATTTTTTTACCGATGATATTATCTTCCCTTTCAGAAACAGCATTATAGCCGGCATTGAAATCTTTGAAGTTGATAATTTTGCTGGAACGGTTAGCCTTTTTCATGGTCTGTTCCTCCCTCTGTGTTTATGCTTATATTATATAAGTCAGAAAGAGCAGAGTCAAGAAAGAATTGAATATAGCGATACAAATGCACGATTGACATATCGTATAACGAAATGATATGCTTAAAGCACAGAAAGCGAGGTGAGTGGCAATGAATGCTGACCGTGCGATACTGCATAGTGATATGAACTCGTTCTACGCATCGGTTGAAATGATGCTTGATCCCAAACTGCGAGGCAAAGCGGTTGCGGTGTGTGGCTCAACAGAGAACCGGCATGGAATTGTTTTGGCAAAGTCAGAGCTTGCAAAGCGAGCTGGGGTCAAAACCGGCATGGTAAACTGGGAGGCAAAGCAGCGATGTAAAGACCTGATTCTTGTTCCGCCGCAGTATGATCAGTATTTGAAGTATTCAAAGCTGGCACATGAGATCTATTACCGTTACACCGATTTGGTGGAGCCGTTTGGAATGGACGAATGCTGGCTGGATGTGACCGGCTGCGATATATATGGCAAACCATTGGAGATTGCAGAGGAGATCCGGCAGTCGGTGAAGGAAGAACTGGGGCTGACGGTGAGTATTGGCGTATCGTTCAATAAGATATTTGCCAAGCTGGGCAGCGATCTGAAGAAACCGGATGCAATTACCGAAATCACAAAGCAGAACTTCAAGGAGAACATTTGGCCACTGGCCGCATCAGAGCTGCTCTATGTAGGCAGCGCCACAACGAAGAAGCTGGCAGCTACGGTATCAAGACAATCGGTGATCTGGCTGCAACGGAGCCGAGCACGCTGAAATATATGTTCGGCATCAACGGCCTGAAGCTCTGGCGATATGCAAACGGTACGGACGAGTCCCGCGTGATGCAGAAGGATTTTGTCAGTCCGATCAAGTCAGTAGGACATGGCATTACCTGTACGGCTGACCTTGATAACGAGGATGAAGTATTTCATGTGCTGCTGGAATTAAGCCAGGATGTTGGCCACCGCTTGCGCGTACATGGGCTGGCAGCTACCGGTGTTCAGATTTTTGTGCGAAACAAGAGTCTTTACAGTACCCAGTATCAGTACAAACTGCCGTTCAAAACGCAGCTGCCCTCTGAAATAGCCGCAGCAGGCTTCCAACTATTCAAAGAGCGTTATATATGGACTGAAAAAGTTCGCGCAATCACCATTCGCGCAATCGACCTGATACCTCAGACAACGGAGGAGCAGCTTTCACTGATGGTCGATTATGAGCGGAGAGATCGCAGAGTTCGACTGGAGGATGCGATCGAAGATCTGCGTCGTCGTTTCGGAAAAAAATCTCTAACATATGCCGGCCTGCTTGGCAATCTGAAGATGCCGAATGACGGACGCGATAGTGTAAAAATGCCAGGACTAATGTATCAGTAGGAAAAAGATAAATCTTTGGAGTAAAGACTATGGAACAGACAGTTAATTGGGAAAAAGTCTATGTAGATACTCTGGTGCGCCATACGAAGGATGGCGGCAGTATACCGCTATCCATCAAGTTCTCCGATGGCAAGACCTATGAGATCGACCAGGTGTTAGGCAGAAAGAGAGCCGCCGCCAGTAAAGTCGGAGGAACCGGCATTCGGTACTCCATCCGGATCGGACAGCATCGTACATTCCTCTTTGAAGATGAAGGCTTGTGGTTTGTAGAAGCCAAAACCCTTCATGTGTAGGAGGTGCCGGCTATGCCCTACCTGACGGTTCAAGAAATCGAGACGATTGCCGAACGCATCGTGCGGGCATATCACCGGTACTGTGCTCAGCAGAATCGAAAATTAACGAGAATCGATCCTGAAATTGTGACAAGCAATGTGCTGGGTCTCCAGATCGCATATCATAAATTATCGCGGTTTGGGCATGTGCTGGGCCTGACTTGTATGCTTCCGGTTCAGATTCAGGTGTTTGATGATGTTGAGCACCCGGTATATGCGCCCTTGGACGGCAGGACGGTTTTCGTTGACGAGAGTTTGAGAAGCGAAAACGCAAATATCGGGCGTCACAATTTCACGCTTATGCACGAAGCCTGCCATCTGGTATACGGAATGCTGTATCCAGAAACCTATTTAGGCGTTCAGCTGCGCAGAGTCTATTACAGCCTGCGTTTTGCACCACGAAACGTGACGCCAGACTGGGAAGAATGGCGTACCAATATGCTGGCTTCAGCAGTGCTGATGCCCAAAGACCTGATCCTGCAGTATATGCAGGAGTATGGCTTAGGAAAGAAAATGCGTATGGTCAATCGAATATTTGCGGCAAGGCAGTATGAAGCATTTTCGCAGATTGCAGATAAGATGGGGGTCTCCAAAACGGCGCTGGCAATTCGAATGAAGCAGCTGGGCCTGGTAGATCGAAACGACCTGAATAATCCGTACAGTTTAATCGATAGTTGCTGTGATGAAACAGATAGATAGATTCTCAGAGGAGGTATTTCAATATGGCAAGACTTGATGTAAAGACGCAGGACCCGGAACGCTATGCGCAGGTGAAGGCGGAGCAGGAAGAATTGAAACTTCAGTTCAGCATGGCGGCTTTCGGCACCAGCGTTGCGCGGCTCTGCCCATACTGTGAGCATAAGATCGAGATTTTGTATCGGGGGGAACATGGCCCTTCAAGGGCAAAATGCCCGAACTGCGGTGAGGAAGTAGTGTTTCCACCGATTGCCTTTCGGCTGTATACCGCATAAGCAGATTGAATTGAATATGGAGTAACAAGATTGTGCCCCGGAGCCACTTGATGTGCTGACTTCCATTGCGCCACTTGATTTGCAACCTGTGCTTTAGAAAGCACGGTTCGATCATTGTGGCGATAGGTTAGCAGATCAAGTGGCTTTTTGCGCTCATTTGGTTCCAGAAAGGAACGAAATGAGCGTTTTTACTGGCTGGCGCTAATCGCCGCATATCCGTGATCACCTTTGATTTTTCAAAAAAATTCAAAGGAGATTGCAAGATGAAAACGACTGTGCTGGTCTTTGTTGATCGAGAGAATACAAGTATGGGAATGCGGATTGCCTCTCAGGAGGAATTCACGCAGATACTGATTAAGAATAAGGAACTGCCTTTACAGGAACGCCGGCTGTTTACCAAGGATGTAATTGCTGATACGGATGGATTGGATGTCATGTACATCGAAACAGGCTTGCCGGATTATCAGAAGTGGAACAGCAAGCAAACTTACAGAAACAAAATTCAGAATGCAAAAAGAAAGTATAAGTTTCTGTCTACAGACACGCTTTGTGCAAACGAAGATGCAGGTGCTTTGACTGACTTTGTTGCAGACAGCTTTTGCGTAGAGAAGGCTGTAGTTGAGAAAGAAACTATGCGCCAGCTGCGTGCTGCGCTTGAAAACTGGAAGCCATGGGCGAATGAGGTTCTCAGATTCTATTTGAATGGCAGAAAACATAAGGCATGCAGCTATTTAAGGGAAAAATATGATATTCCGGAACATCAGGCAAGATACCGCGTAAAGCTGTTTGAAAAATTTATTTTGAATTTTTTCAAAAATGATTATCAGTTTTTGGACTCGAAGGTTGTAGTTGATTAGTGAGAGGACAAATTTGAGGAGGGTCGATATGAATACTTACAAGAGAAGTCCCATCTTGCGCGGAGATATTCTCTATGCCGAGCTGGGTGCGGCGGCTGGCTCTGAGCAGGCTGGCTTTCGTCCAGTAGTCGTCGTTCAGAATGATGTTGGTAATCGTTATAGTCCGACGGTTGTTGTTGCACCGCTGACCAGCAATATCAGGAAAAACATTTTGCCGACTCATGTGCATGTAGGTCGAGAGAGTGGTGTACGTCCCTCTCTGGTTTTGCTGGAACAGCTGCGGACGGTCGATAAGTGCAGACTGGGAGATAAGATCGGACACGTAAACAAAAGCGTTATGCGCCGGGTTGATGCAGCAGCGGCTATCAGTCTTGGTTTGCGCTCGTTGCAGAAAGACGAGGTGTGACGATGAATGTCGAATTGAATGCCTCTGTGGTAATTGATGACTGGCAGGCTGTTGTAAACCGTACTGTGTCGAATTACTTCGATTCGCTTGGTTTTGAACATTTGGATCAGGTCCTGGATATGCGCGTCTTTGATCTGCTGAATATGAACCTGCTCGATGCAGTACGAGTCGAGGAAATTATCGTTTGCCTGTATCGCAGTCTGAATCCGAATATCACAGAAGACGAGGCAATGTACTGCGGGGCAATGAATCAGCACTTCGACTACACCGGCTGGAGAAAAATTCACAGACAGCTTGAAAAGATTACGGTCAGGGATTTAGTCCTTACGAAAGACATCAACCTCAGAGCGATTCAGCATTTTTATGATGCTATCCGAAAGAAGTTTTTTAAGTCGAGAGAATATGACTGGTGTGAATACCGTTACACAAATTATCAGGACTATGCGGAGAAACGAACAGCAGGAGGTAAAAGAAAATGAATAGAGAAGAAAAAAACAACCTGGTTCCCGTATGGGAACGGGCAACAATCACGCTGGAAGAAGCTGCTGCCTATACCGGCATTGGTGTCAGAAAGCTGAGAGAAATGACAGATGAGCCGACCTGCGATTATGTCATGTGGGTTGGAAACAGGCGAATGATTAAGCGCCGGAAACTGGATGAGTATTTGGAGAACGCATACTCCGTCTAATGCAACTGTGTGATTTGCTTCCGACCACTGCATTTGTACATTGGGAAAACGGGACGTCATTGTTTATGCTATTCCCGTAAGAGAAATTTGATGAAGGAAGGGAAAAACAATGGTATCAAAGAAGAAAGTCAAATCAAAGAACGGCGTTCGCTTTGACAGTAAGCATATCAGGCTACGCACAGGCGAAAGTGAAAAAGATAATGGCACCTATGTTTACCGCTGGACGGATAAAGTCGGAAAACGCCATGCAGTATATGCTCCCACGCTGGCTGATTTGCGAGAGCAGGAAGAACAGATCATCGTAGACCGGCATGACGGTATTAAAACGAATGTGAAGAACATCACCGTAAATGACCTCTTTGACCTGTGGGTTCAGGTGAAAAGAGGCGTTAAAGGCAGTACGATGAAGAACTACATTTATATGTATGAGATGTTCGTGAAGCCAACTTTCGGAAAGAAAAAGCTGACACAGGTTAAGAAATCAGATGTACGCCGGTTCTACAATCAGCTTGTTGATGAGCGCATCTTGAAAATCTCTACTTTGGACGGCATTCATAACGTGCTCCATCAGGTCTTTGCAATCGCTGTCGATGATGATATGATCCGGAATAATCCGACCGACAATATGCTGCGTGAGCTGAAATCGGCACATGGTCACGAGGTGGAAAAGCGAAAGGCGTTGACCGTTGAGCAGGAAAGGATCTTCCTTGAATATCTCAGGAATTCGCCGCGCTACAATCACTGGTATCCGGTCTTTTATATCATGGCAAACACCGGGATGCGTGTTGGCGAGATTACCGGCCTGCGCTGGTGTGATGTGGATTTCAAGACAGGACTTATCAACGTGAACCATACTCTGGTCTATTACAATCATCGTGATGAGCATGGCTGCTATTTCTCTATCAATACGCCAAAAACCAAGGCTGGTATCCGCGAAATTCCAATGACAGAGGGCGTTGTCGAAGCATTTAAGATGGAGAAAGAGTATCAAGAAGAAAATAATATCATTAGTGTCAGCCATATCGAAGGTTATTCTGATTTTATCTTCGTCAACCGATTCGGAGAGGTACAGCATCAGGGAACACTGAATAAGGCACTGCGCAGAATCATGCGCGATTGTAATGGCGAAATCCTTGAAAACAATGACATTGACGATGAGCCGGTGCTCCTCCCATGTTTCAGCTGTCATGTACTGCGGCATACTTTTGCAACGCGTATGTGCGAGTCTGGACTGAATGTAAAGGTCGTACAATCAGTGCTAGGCCATGCGGATGTAACCACCACTCTCCAGATTTATGTTACGGTGTCGAACGAAATGAAAAAGAGGGAGATTTTAACCTACAGTAACTATATCCGGACGGGAGAGCGACAGGTACAAAATATATAAGCACAAAACAGGATCTGCCAGGGCGATGAAAAATCGCCTGACAGGTCCCGTTTTCAAATTCGCACATTTCTCATATTGAATTTTTTCGTCTATACTGAATCTCGTTAAAGGAAAGCGAGGTGAGAAAAATGAAAAACAGTCTGGAAATCATGGGCCCAGAGATCGCAAAACAGTGGTCAACGCGCAATTTTCCTTCGCTGCCGAAAGATATCAGTTATGGTTCTAATAAAAAGGTTTGGTGGCGTGGAGAGTGCGGACACGAATGGCAGGCAAGTCCTCATAGCCGAACCGGAAAAAATTCTCCCGGTTGTCCGTACTGTTCCGGAAATCGTGTGCTTGCCGGTTTTAATGACCTTGCATCGAGGTTTCCGGAGATCGCGGCAGAGTGGTCGGATAAAAACTATCCATTACGACCAGACGAGGTAACAGCATTCAGCAATAAGAAAGCGTGGTGGAAAGGAAAATGTGGGCATGAATGGTATGCTCTGATTTCCAGCAGATCGGATGGGCATGGCTGTCCCTACTGCGAGAATCATAAACTACTGAAAGGCTTTAACGACTTTGCTTCACAGTACCCGCAGCTTGCTAAGAAGTGGTCAGAGAAGAATAAGGTCGGAGCAGATGCAGTTACATCAAGCAAGGCGGGGCTTTTCTGGTGGCATTGCCCACCTGCGGAGGAGAGTACAGCGCGTGGATTTCATCAAGAATTGATGGCAGCAGATGCCCGTACTGCGCTGGACGTGTGGTAGAAGAAAACCTGAACAGCCTGTCAAAGACCCACCCGGCAATAGCAGCAGAGTGGAATTGCGAGAAGAACGGAACAATTACACCAGATCAGGTTTCGGCCTTGTCAAAGCAGGAATACTGGTGGAAAAGCAGCTGCGGTCATGAATGGAAAGCCAAAATTTATGATCGAACGATGCGAAAAGTGCCATGTCCAAAGTGCGAGCAGGAGTTTGTTTATGTGCTTCCCAAACTGCTTGTCATGCTGTATTCAGGACAAAACCATTTGAAAGTGGAGTTCGACAAAGATGACTTGACGGGAATCCGCATGGAAATGTATATCCCGGAGTTGAATCTGGCTATCGAAGAAAGAAGTACCGATGAGCGAAATCATGAGCAGAAGGTTAAGAGGTATATTTGCGAGCTGCAAGATGTTCGCTATATCCTGTATGAGCCATTCAAGTCGGCAGAAGATGTGGCAGCATTTATCCGAACGATTTTGAAAGAGCATCATGTACATATTAAGACGGCTGCGGCAGACGATATAGCGCTGTGCAGGGAGAAATATAACTTGCTGAAGAGGAGAAAATTAAGATGACAGATGATATGAGATTGTTGTTGCGGATTCTTTTGGAACAAGAGCTGAGGGAGGCAGAACCAGAGATGCAGCGCCCCAGAAAGAAACGGGAAGCAGAGCGGGAGGATGAAATCGATTATGCCCCGGCTGAGAGCAGAGGAAAAACTAAAAGAACAAAAGATACCATGAAGGAGGAGAGAGCTGAGGATCTTCAGCAGGCGAGAAGTGATATGTATTCCACTCATGAAAATGTCGCTTATAACATGAAGAAGGTTCCAATCTGGGAGAAATACGCTTTGTCATTATCCGAAGCAGCTGAATACTTCCACATCGGTACAAGAAGACTTCGACAGATCATTGCAAAGGATAAGTATGCCAAGTATCTGATCTGGAACGGCGGACGGGTATTCTTCAAACGAAAAATGTTTGAAGAATATTTGAATAATGAGGTTCAGCTGTTTAGTAATAACAACACTGAATCGTGAGGTGCTGAAATGGCCAGGGAACGAAGAGATAATAAGGGACGTCTGCTTCTGACCGGAGAAGCTCAGATCAGAAACGGCAGCTATACATTCCGATATACGGACGAGAACGGGGTTCGCAAAAGCATAACCAACTGGAAGCTGCTCCCGGAAGATCAGCCACCCAAAGGGGATACAAATCCGGAATGTCTGCGTGACATGGAGAACAGGATTACCGACCGGCGCACAAAAGCAATGCCTAAGAAGACGAAAACGGTCAATGCGTTTTGGCAAGAATATATTTCTATGAAATGCGAGATTGCGGAAACAACGCTGGTCCGGTACATTTATCTTTATAACAAGCATGTAAAGAACGAGTGGGGAAAAAGACCGATCCAATCTGTTCGATATTCTGATGTGAAGCAGTTCTATATCAGCAGGCTCAAACATGGCTTGAGCCTTTCTACGCTTGGAAATCTGAACAATGTAATCCATCCGGTGTTTGAGCTGGCCTGTCGAGAGCATTATATCGCCGCTAATCCGGTTGACGGTGTTTATCAGGAGTTCAAGAAAAGAAAGGACTGGGAGCCGAAATACAGAGATGCCTTAACCGAGGAAGAACAGGATAGGTTGCTTTCTTACGTTGCTCATACGCTGGATTATCGTGAATTGCTGCCTGTTTTGACCGTATTTCTTGGAACCGGTATTCGTTCCGGCGAACTTGCGGGCCTTACCTGGGATGATATTGATTTTAAGAAAAATACGATCAGCATCAATCATACGATGAATTATACTGTTACCCTGGACGGAACGTGTAAGTATACTGTGACTGTGCCGAAAAGTAATACGGGAAAGCGAGAACTCCCCATGCTGACAGAAGTGAGGGACACGCTGCTGGCGCTGTATGAAAGAAGAAATGATTTCAATGCAGATAATCAGATCGTTATTGATGGCTATACTAATTTCGTCTTTCGTGATCTGTATGGTCGCGTATACTCCAACCATCGAATCAACCGTCAGCTTAAAAGAATTACGGCGAAATACAATCAGGAGGAACACGCCGAGGCAGCACAAGAAGGCCGAGAGGAAAATCTCCTTCCGCCAATCACCTGTCATATGCTTCGTCATACATTTTGTACGAGGATGATTCTGAACGGAATAGATGTAAAAACAGTCCAGATTATCATGGGACACGCAGATGCCGAAACAACCATGCGCGTTTATGCAAACGTGACCAAAGCGCAAGCCCAGAATGAGATGATGCGAATGGAGGGAAAGATGAAGCTGAAATAGAATAATGAAATCAAAATCCTGTTATCGGTGTAAAATCGATAACAGGATTTTTTAGACCCGAGAAAGTATGGAATGCGATGATCGTCAAAAAAGAGCGTGACTGATTGAAAGTGATCCGTAACTCTGGTATAATTTGAATACCAAGGGGAATTGATGCTATAAATGATGCCATACGAATCTACCAAAAGGCATTCACGAAACAACGGAGTATATGAAAGCGTTTCTCAGGAATCTGCTTCTGAACGAGAAGAATGAGCTTCATAATCGAAATCTACATATAAGTGGACTTTTGAATGAAGAAAAAGTGGATATGGGAAATGCGAAAGTGGATATTGAGAATGAAAAAGTGGACATTGAAAGCGTGCTTTCCGAAAAAGGCAGTAATTTCTCAGTAAAACCGACGGTTCATATTCATAGAGAAGCTGAAATTTACTCATTCTTTTCCTACTTCGGTTTCAAGAAGTGAAATAAGACAACCGTTTATTGTGCTTGCCTGAAAACGGGTATCAAAAATAGTGTTGTTGTGCGCAACAGCATTTCGTAAATTCTTGACAGCGTAAATCATGTATTCGGTGATTTTTCCATCTGAGTCTAGATTGCTTGGCAAGTGAAGTATACTCGAAGTTTTTAATTTGACATTTGAATTTGAGCAGGCAAAAAGGTTCCAAATTCTCCAAGTGTCAGTGATTCAAAAACAGCCCAAATAGGAATGGGTCGATCAGCATCAAAGAAATGTGGTAAATTGTAAAATGAAATTGAACACATAAAAACCCCACAACGATTGAAAAAAGCAAGCCGAGCCTTGGCTTAACAGTGATAAGGAACTAATTCAAACTTACTACTGTCAGCCGACAATTCTGGTGTGCAAGGATCACAAACGCTAAGGCAACCGCCCGTTTCCGAAAGGAACGGGCGGTTGATCCTTATTCTGCTATTTATCGGAAGAAAAATTAAAATTATGTAGAATCAGCTTATGCTCGTCAAAGAAAGGAATCAGCAACAATTTCATCCTCCGCCAGCATCCGGTATCCGACGCCAAGCTCATTGATGATGTAGCGCTTTTCACCAGGCGTCACGCCCATTTTCTTGCGGATGTTCTTCATGTTGACTTGCAGCTTCTTGACGCTGCCATAGTCTGAATACCCCCAGACCGCGCGGATGATGGCGGCATACGTCAGCACCTTTCCCGCATGGACGGAGAGAAACGCCATGATGTTGTACTCCGTCTGGGTCAGGTCGATCTCTTCTTTACCCACAAAGACCTGCCGTGTATCGTAATCGATCAGCAAGTCCTGAAGGTGGAATTTCCCGCCAGGGGTACTTTCATTCTCTTCGCTGTGCCGATGGCTGCGGAGAACGGCGCGGATGCGGGCCAGTAATTCCTCCGTGCCAAAGGGCTTTGTGATATAATCATTCGCCCCCAGATCCAGGGCTTCTACCTTATCCCGCTCGTTGGAGCGGGCGGAGAGCACAATGATGGGCACGGTGTCCGATTCCCGGACTTTCTGAATCAAGTCCAAACCATCCCGATCCGGCAGGCCGAGATCCAGAACGATGAGATCCGGACGATGGGAGGTGTACATCATTATGCCGAGCGCACAGGTCTCCGCGCAGAGCACCTGATAGTCGCTGGTTTCCAGATTGGCTTTGATAAAGCTTCGGATGTTGGCCTCGTCCTCTACGATCAGGATCTTGTACTTGTTATTGCCCATCGTCCTCACCCCCTCTTTCCAGCGCAAAGCGGAATACCGCACCGCCGCCCTTTCTGTTTTCTGCGGTAATGTCACTGCCGTGCGCTTTGGCGATGGCAGCGCATACAGATAGTCCGATCCCCATATTGCGGCGGGTCCCGTCCACCGGCGCGGCGGACTTTTCATAACTTCCGGAGAAAATCTTTTGAAGTGCATCATCCGGGATGCCGCAGCCGTTGTCGGCAACCTCAAATACCGCCTTATCCCCCACAAGAGAAACGGAAAGCGTCAGCTCCGTCATGCCTTTTGCGTGGAATACGGCATTTTCCAGAAGATTCAGCAGTACCTGTTCAATAAGGAGCGAATCCATGGGAATGTCCACAAATTCCTCCGGTATCTGTGTGATGACCTTCTGATTCGGATGCTTTTTGGAAAACTTCATCAAAACGGAGTCGATCAGTTCGTCCAGAACGGTGGGCGTTTTCACGACCTCCACCTTCGCGCCGTCGATCCTTGTGACAGACAGGAGATTTTCCACCATGCGGATGAGCCATTCGCTGTCCTCCTGAATTTCTCCCAACAGCTTGAGCTGCTGCTCCTTCGGCAGCGCGTCATACTTGGAGATCAGCGTGGAGGATGACCCGTATATGGAGGTAAGGGGCGTGCGCAAGTCATGGGAGATCGCCCGCAGCAGATTGCCCTCATTCTCTCTTTTTCGTTTTCCGAGCGCAGCTTCTCCTGATCGCGGATGCGAATGTTCAGCGTGCTGGTGGAAACGGCGACGACCAGCATAATGACAGCGGATAGGATGCTTTCTTCTATGAAAAAGTCAAAGGCATAATAGGGATATGTGAAGGCGAAATTCACCGCAAACACGCTGATGATGGCCGAAATGATACCATAGCAATACCCGTGGGTTTTCAGCGAGATCAAAAATACGCCGAACACAAAGATCATGGGTACCAGTGTCTGTGTGGTAAAGAGCTTCTGAATCAGCAAATTGATGGCAAAGGCGCTGCAAAAAATAAGGATCGAAAATAGAATATCCTTTTGTCGCTGTCGATTCTTCATCATGCTTCTCCTGAAATTTATTGCAGCATTATTATACCGCAGAAGCGGAACCGCTTCAAGATTTCTCAAAGGAGGATATTGCGCCACACTCGTTTCTTTACCGAATCTACACCGGGAAAATGCTATGATATAAGCACACAGCAAAAAGGAGGAAGAAATCCGTGGAAAATGACAGTAGCGACGATAACGGTAACTGCTCTTATATGGTCTGTTCGTATGTGGCATATCTGCGCCCTTTGCTGCGGTATCGGGTATAGGTGTGCCCTTTTTGCATGAAATGATCGTATGAACAGAACATAAAGGAGTTTGAAATGAATTATTTTGGAAGCATTTTCGCAATGGTGGCCTGCATCGTCATGTCCGCCTATTTCAGTGCCACAGAAACGGCATTCTCGTCTCTGAATAAGACCCGCCTCAAGGTGTTGGCGGACAACGGAAACAAGCGGGCAGCGCTGGCGCTCAAGCTGTCCGAAGATTATGACAAGCTGATCTCCACCATCCTGATCGGCAACAATATCGTCAATATCATGGTGGCGTCCATCGGCACACTTCTGTTCGTCGGACTTTACGGCGACATCGGCGCGACGGTTTCTACGGTCGTCGTAACGATCGTTGTTTTGATTTTTGGTGAGATCACCCCCAAGAGTGTTGCAAAGGACACGCCGGAGCGCTTTGCCATGTTCAGTGCGCCCTTTATCCGGCTCTGGATCTGGGTGCTGACACCGCTGAATTTTCTCTTTTCCCAGTGGAAAAAGCTGGTTTCTCGCTTCTTCAAGACAAATGACGACGCAAAAATGTCCCACGAGGAACTGCTCCTTTTCATGGAGGACGTGGAGCAGGACGGCGGCATTGACGAAAATGAGGGTGAGCTGCTGCGCAACGCCCTTGAGTTCCGCGACCTGACGGCGGCGGAAATTCTGACGCATCGCATCGAATTGGAGGCCGTGGACATCGACGAGAGCCACGAGGAAATTGCCAGAGCCTTTACACAGTCCCGCTTCTCCCGTCTGCTGGTCTACCGGGATACCATCGATCAGATCGTCGGTGTTCTTCATCAGAAGGACTTCTATATCAACGGCAAGATGACGGATCAGCCCATTACGGCAATCATGACGGAACCGTTGTTCGTCTATCAGTACACGAAGATCCGCGACATTCTAAAAATGCTCCAGCATCAGAAGTCCCATGTCGCCGTCGTTGTAGACGATTTTGGCGGCACGCTCGGTATTGTTACGATGGAGGATATTCTGGAAGAACTGGTTGGTGAAATTTGGGACGAACACGACGAAGTGGAAGAAGATTTTGAAAAGCTGGACGAGAATACCTACCGTGTGGACTGCTCCGTCAGTTTGGAAGATTTTATGGAATTCTTTGATGTCAAGCTGGAATCGGACAGTGTTTCTGTCGGCGGCTGGGTCATGGAGCAGCTGAATAGAGTCCCCGTCAAGGGCGATTCCTTCGCTGTGCAGAATTTGGAGATCACGGTCTCCGGGCTGAGCGTGTATCGGGTATCCTCTGTCACAGTCAGGCAATGCGGCGTGTGTTTGGCCTGCGCACAATAAATCTATCCCGCAATTCACAAGGAGTGAGGATGATGTCGGAAGAAATGGTTTGTAGAAAGCGCCGCCTTTCGTCTTTTCAAATTATCATATTGGACTTTGCAGGGGTGATCCTGCTGGGCGCGCTGCTGCTGATGCTGCCGCTCTCCACAACAGCCGGGTGCGTAACGCCATTTCATGAAGCACTCTTCACCGCGACCTCCGCTGTTTGTGTAACGGGTCTTGTGGTGCAGGATACCGGCAGCTATTGGTCGGTCTTTGGGCAGGCTGTGATCCTGACGCTGATTCAGATAGGCGGGCTTGGTGTTGTCACCGTGGCGGCATCGTTTGCGCTGCTGTCTGGGCGAAGGATCTCTCTGATGCAGCGCAGCACCATGCAGGACGCCATCTCAGCGCCGAAAGTGGGGGGAATCGTCCGGCTGACACGGTTCATTCTGCGGGGAACATTTCTGATCGAACTGATCGGTGCGCTTGCCATGCTGCCGGTGTTTTGCCGCGACTACGGATGGCACGGGATATGGATGGCGGTATTTCACTCGATCTCTGCCTTTTGCAACGCAGGGTTTGACATTCTGGGAACGAACCATAACCTGTATCCCTCTCTCACCGGTTATGTCCAAAATCCGGTGATCAATATCACGATCATGCTCCTGATCATAACCGGCGGCATTGGTTTTCTGACATGGGATGACATTTGCGAAAACAAGCTGCATTTCCACCGTTATCGAATGCAAAGTAAGGTCATTCTCGTTACGACACTCACGCTGATCGTCTTTCCGGCGCTGTTTTTCTTCTTTGTGGACTTTGATGCCCTTCCCCTCAGAGAGCGGGTTCAGGCAGCCCTGTTCCAATCGGTCACGCCGAGAACGGCGGGCTTCAACACAGTCGATCTACCCGCCATGTCCGGCGCATCGCTGGGCGTGATGATCCTTCTGATGCTCATCGGCGGTTCTCCCGGCTCCACGGCAGGCGGCATGAAAACCACAACGCTGGCTGTTCTGCTTGCCAATGCTGCCGCGAGCTTCCGGCAGCGGGACAGCGCTCAATTCTTTGGGCGCAGAGTCGATTGCAGTGCCGTCAAAACCGCCGCGACCATTCTGACGATGTACCTTGCGCTGTTCTTTGGGGGAGCCGTCTTTATCAGCGTATATGAGAATCTTCCGCTGTCCCCCTGCCTATATGAAACCGCGTCGGCGGTGGGCACCGTGGGACTGACTCTGGGTATTACGCCGCAGCTGCACATTCCCTCGCAGGCGGTATTGATCGCGCTGATGTATCTGGGCAGGGTCGGCGGGCTGACGCTCATTTATGCGGCGGTGTCCAGCAAAAAAAGCGGCAATGCAAAGCTGCCGCAGGAAAGAATCACGATTGGATAAGCAAAGGAGTTGTCTATCCCATGAAAAATGTTTTATTGATTGGAGCAGGCCACTTGGGGCGGCATATCGCCATGCAGCTTTCTCAACTGGGGCATCAGGTCATGGCAGTTGATACCAACGAGGAGCGAATCAACGATGTGCTTCCGTTTGTCACCAACGCGCAGATCGGCGACAGCACCAGTGCGGAGTTTCTGCGTTCGCTCGGTATCGGAAATTTTGACGTTTGCTTTGTGACCATCAGCGGCAACTTCCAGAACTCGCTGGAAACCACCTCGCTGCTGAAAGAGCTGGGCGCAAAATGCGTGGTATCCCGCGCCGAACGCGACGTGCAGGCGAAGTTTCTGCTCCGCAACGGCGCAGATAACGTGGTCTATCCCGAAATGCAGATGGCAAAATGGGCCGCGATTCGATTCACTGCCGACCATATTTTTGACTATATAGAGATCGACGAGCAGCACGCCATCTTTGAAGTTCAGGTGCCAGAGGCGTGGGTCGGGAAAAGCGTTGGAGAACTGGATGTTCGCCGAAAGTTCGGCATCAATATCCTCGGCATCAAGCGTGCAGGAAAAACGGATGTTTCCGTTACGCCGGACACTGTATTGTCCGATGACATAACGATTCTGGCAATGGGTGAGTATAAAGCGCTGCAAAAGTGCTTTCGGATTTGAATGGGCCTGTGCACAATAGTGGAAAGGAAGAAACATGGCGAAGAAACCGCAAAACACAGCCGGTAACAGAAACGAGAATTCTACACCACAGGGAATCAAATGGCCGGACAAAGCGATCATTCGCTATATCCTCCGTGCACTGGTACTGTTTGTTGTATTCGTGTGGGCGATGGCTAATCTCGACGCTGTTTTGCGTTTTCTCGGCAAGGTGCTTGCGCTGTTCACGCCATTTCTGATCGGTGGCGCAATTGCGTTTTTGATTAACATAGTCCTTCGACCGTTGGAATGCTGCTGGAACAAGGTGTGCCGAAGGGCTCCTGAAAAGCTGACCCGCCCTGTGTGCCTGAGCGCAAGCACCGTGCTCGTTCTTGGGATTCTGTTTGCCGTGGTGTTTATGATGATCCCCAGCCTGCGGGAGTCCGGCGACGAGTTTATTCAAAACATTCCGGCCTATGTGGAGGAAATCGGGCGGTGGTGGACAGGCGTTGTCCGGTTTGCTGCAAAATATAACATTGTCCTGCCCGAATACGCCATAGACTCCGACCTGTTGATCGAGAAGGTCACCGCCTTGATCAGCGATGAGGGAAGCGGCATCCTCACCGTGACGTGGGGCGCGGCAACCTCTGTCCTGTCGGCTTTGGTGGATGTTCTCTTGGGACTTGTCTTTGCGCTGTATTTGCTTGCAAAGAAGGAAGTCGTCGCGGCACATTTGAAAAAACTCATTGTGACAGTCCTTCCGCAAAAGAGGGCACAGCGGCTTCTGAGTATTGCCTTTCTGACCAACCAAACCTTTGCAAATTTTGTCAGCGGACAGCTTACCGAAGCGGTCATCATCGGCGTTCTGTGCTTCTTTGGAATGCTGATCCTTGGGATTCCGTATGCTGGTGCGGTCTCCGCGTTTGTGGCCGTTACTGCGCTGGTACCGATTTTTGGCGCATGGATTGGCGGCGGTCTTGGCGCGTTTTTGATCCTGCTGGCAGAACCCGGCAAGGCTCTGTGGTTCATTCTCTTTCTGCTCATTTTGCAGCAGGTGGAGGGTAATCTGATTTATCCCAAGGTGGTCGGCAAGTCCGTTGGGCTTCCCGGACTGCTTGTGCTGATGGCTGTTACAATCGGCGGCGAAGCATTCGGCGTCTTAGGAATGCTGTTCAGCGTACCCGTCTGTGCTGTGTTGTACAGTCTTTATCTGGAGTTCATGAAGAAAGCAAGCACCCGGTAAGTCGTAGCCTATTTAACATACAAGACGATAACTTGCTTCGTGGATGCCTGCCTTAAAAGATACCGCACATATTGTATCGCAGCTTTTGCAAAAACATTGGACTTTACTGTGTCCCAATCTGCCAGTTTTACGATCTCGGCTGTGCTGCTTTCAAAATCAAACCGAATCTCACCCCATTCGCCGTCGTTGTCCGCCTGATACAGGTAGACAGCGGCGGCTGTTTTTTGTTCCTTTTGCGGCACTCGGTCTGTTTCAGCGTCACGGTATGGACAAGCCCGCTTTCCGGCAGCTTCAGGCGCAGCTTGTCAAGCGTCCGCCGGTAGAATCGCTCCGCGCCACTGGCGGCTGTACCCTCGAAATTCACCGCTAAGTCCTCAAAGGTAGACTGCGTGGACAAAGGGCTGACACGCCCGCAGGTCAAGCAGATGGCGTTCCGCTTTTCCAGATACCATTGCTCTTTATAGGATAGCTGGTCAAATGCCGCCGCAACCGCCTTTGCCTGAATCCCGTTCCAGAGGATGTCGGCATAGTTCCAGCTATCGTCGCGTGTCACATCCTCGCCGGTTTCCTCACTGTCCTCATCCTGTTCCGTGCGGTAGAGGGAAATGATACTGCGGTTGCGCTGGGCAATGCTCAGCAGCTCGTCCGCAGATCCGCTTTCGTCCTTGTATCCGCTTTGGGCGGCGAACTCGGAAACGACCTCTGTACGTCTCTTGCCTGAATTGTTATAGATCGCACCGATCTGACGCACACGTTGGTACTCCGCAAGACTGGCAAAGGAACCGGCTTCGTCCATCATACGGCAGAACAGCAGCCCGTTTTGGATATAATGTTTTGCATATTTCAGAAACTCCGTCTCCTGCGCCGGTTCGAACTTCGGCAGGCAGTACAGCAGCATTTGCAGAACTTCCAGCTTGTAGTCCAGAAACCGCGCCGGGTCGTAGCGGTCAATGCCATTGCGGGTAAGAAACCGGTAAATCACGCTGTTCAGACGCTTTTCAAAGTGGTGCAGGAAGAAGGAAAAGTATGCAAGGTCTTTGTGACGGACAGCTTCGCGTATGTAGTCGTTCAGCTCCATTTGCGGCGGTTCCGGGTCAAGCTGAAAGACGTTCCGGACTTCGCGCATGGTCAGATCGTCGGCATTATAGAACGGCAGGAATACACCGGATGCACCTGCAATTTCAAGACCTACTCCAAGTCCTACAAGCTGAAAAAGAGGATTCCCAACAATCCGGAGGATATATTCATCGTGCCGGACACGCAGGAAGCTATCGCGTCTCAGGCACAATGGGACAGAGTGCAGGAGCTGCGCAAAAACAAACGCCGTCCCGTGAAAGCGGAACGGCAGGGATTATTCGCAGGACTGGTCTACTGTGCAGGCTGC